>JBGAGR010000034.1:0-40633 GCA_044226645.1 Aggregatilineales bacterium | reverse complement strand
TTCGACCATACGTGCATCGTTGTTACCCGCGTTCATGGTGAAGTGACAGTTGCGAAAGATGTTCCGTCCGCAGCCCGTCCCGTTAATCAACAGCAAAGCCACGCCCGCCGCTGCATCAATCGTGTCCAGACCAATCGTGCAGTTCACGAACGTGTTTTCCATCGCTGTCCCGGCTAGGTTCAGCGATGCGCAGCCATCAATCGCGTTAGTGGCATGTCCACCGCCCGCGAAATGTACGTTGCTGAAGAAATTCCGCTGCCCCGTCACCTGCACATCAATCAGCGATTGCGCGTCATCCGTGCCCTGAAAGATATACAGGTTTGACAGAATACAGCCGCTCGCGCTGACCTTGAACAGAGGCGACAGGTTCAGATCACCCGCCGCCTGGAAGATACGCGCCCGCTGCGCCACCATCGTCGGTGAACACAGTCCGATGAAGTGCGTGTAATTCTTCGCCCAATCCAGTTGAGCGCTCAGGTTAATGCTGCTTGATCCGGCGATGTAAAACAGTACATCGTTTTTATTCGCCACCAGCGCAGCATAAGCCGCTGGCAGCGTTTTGAATGCCGCGTCCGGGCTTGTACCCGGATTGCCGTCATTCCCGTTCGCCGGATCGAGAAAATAGACCGTCCCTCCCGGTGGGATGCCGTAATCAGACAGCACCGGGAAGCCGAACGAACTTATACCGTTAGGAAAATTGCTTAGTGGCATGTTATTTTCCCTTAAGCCGGGTTCTGCCCGAAAATCCAGCGCCAGTCGTCGAACCCGTAGCTGTAATGCAGCTTGAATTCATACGTCAGGTGGGTGGTGTCTTCGTCGATCAGCATCGGTGTGGTGGTTTCACGGTCATACCAGTTGACCGCCATGCGCCGGAACACACTGGAAGTCATAAACCAGCGTTTTGAGCTGGTCAGCCGCAGCCAGGGACGCACTGTCCACCGTCCCGACTGAGGATTAGCCGCATTGTTCGCCGTTTCGCTTTCCAGTGCCGAACGCACGATTTTCAGCGCCTTGTCTTCCAGTTCCGGCGGCACCCACAATTCATCGGGCATGATGCCGACTTCGTTGCCCTTGTCGTCCTTGAAGCGCATCATCGTCACGCGCGTTTCACTGACTGATTTCTCGGTCAATGCATCCGTCCCGGCATTATCCAGCAGCGTACCGCTGGCGTGTGGGCTTGCCGGATGGCTGGCAGAACACAGTTCCACGCCGTCCGCACCCGGATAAGCGCTGTCAAACGCATTGTTCAGGATGCTTGCCGCGTCGATTTCACGCTTTTGTTCCGCGCTTACACCCACCCGCTGCACCTGCCCGTTAATGACACGGTACTGATCGTTCAGCAGCAGCTTCTTCTCGATGAACACCCGCACTGGATATTCAACGTGCGTGTATGTTTTGGTGTAAAGCTGGTTAGCATCCAGCGAACCCTTCTTGCCGCTTTTCTGATATTGGTTCCAGGCATCCACGCTCATGCCACCGAACCCCGTCCCTTTTTCCTCTGCCAGCGTCGAACTCTGCACGTTGAAAAGCGTGCTGCGCATCGACGGAACCATGTTCAGGCCAATCCCGAAATGATGGTAAATGATCGGCGTGAGCAGAGTGTCCCAATTTGATTGAAGATACATCGTGTTTTCTCTTTGCCTCTGCCTACGCCTAAGTCAGTACGTGTTCGCCGGGTGCGATCATCACCAGCGTCCACTCGCTTGCTAGACTGTTCGCCACAACGCGCAAATCGACATTGTTACTTGCCGCCACCGTCATCGCCCCGGTAGTGCCTGCCAAATCGAGCGGATCGCCCTCGCTGCGTGCCACTGGATCGTATACGGCATACACCGCGTCCGCGTCCACAATGCACTCAATTTCGGTGGTCGAGTCAACCCCGGCCTTCGTTTCCACAGCGATGCCCAGCAGCGCCGCGTCATTCGTGGCTGCCAGGTCAACCTCGCCGCTTTCCAGGTTCACCAGATCGCCCTTCGTCAGCGTCTCGGTGTCCTTGAATTTATATTTCACATGCGTGGGTTCTTCACCATTGAGCCGATACATGAACTTGAACCCCGCAGTCGTGTCTACCACTGCCATTGTCTCGCCTCTCTAGCGTGCGCTAGTCCGGCTTTTTCGAGGTCACAGCATATGCTTTGATGTACTGTTCCTCAGTCATTCCGGCCTTAACCGCCGCCACTTTTTGTTCGGGTGTTAATTTCACTGTCGCCCGTCCACTGCCGCCATCGCCCTGCTGCCCGCCGTCCATCGGTGGTGCAGTCGGCTTCTTGAAAAAATTGCGGCCTTTGGCTTGCTTGATCCATGCCAGTTGCGCCGTCACATCACCCGCCGGGATGAGATCGCGCATATCTTCCGGGATTTCTTCAATTTCCGCCGCCAGATAACCCTTCAACGTGGCTTCCAGAGCATCCACACGTTCGGCTTTCGGCTTCAGCGCGTTGATAACGTCCTGGAATTTCCCGGCTTCCTGCTGCTCTTTCAGCTTCCGCGCTTCCTCAGCATCGCGGAACTTTTGCAGTTCAGCTTCCGCCGCATTTTTCGCTTTGTTGACCTCGGCGAACCGGCTGTACGGAACTTTGTTTTCCTGCTGGCCTTCACCCGTGTTTTCCGTCCCGTCGGACGCACTGCCAGCCTCACCCGTTGTTTTCTGTGGATCGTCTGCCATCGTGCCTCTTCGGTTTTTACGTCACCGCGACGGTTGTTTACTGGTTCATCTTCATTATAAAAATCTGTCAAGCGTGGTTATTCTTGTAGAAATCCTGCGCCGCCCGGCCTAAAATGCCCTTCAATGAGGCTTCACGCACCATCTGTCCGAACACTGGATCGCTGTACGGCTGCACGAAATCATTCAGCTTCGCCGCGCCGGAGTTGATTGCAGCGAGGTTCGCATATCCGGCAATATCAAGTTTTTCCGCATCGCTCAGGCCGTTCCAATAATCCTCGCCGGACTGCACATTCCATTCACGGCCCCTGACGATGCCAATGGATGTGCAGCGCCCTTGATGGTGATCGTCCACCCGTTCGCCCACCGCCATCCTCGTTCCGTGCAGCGCCAGACAGCACAGGCAAATCCGCCCGTCCAGCGTCCCAATCCGCACCTGCTCAACGATGATGTCTGAATTCGCCGCATAATACAGGCTCGTGCTGTCCCGATAGCCGGTCAATTGCAGCGTCCGCAAAATATTATTGGCTTTCCACAGCGGCAGCGTTTGGTTCTTCTCGATCAAATCCCGCGCCGTCAGCAGTGGACTTTGCCCCTCGGCAATCCCGCCCAGCACCGTGTTCAGCATCGCGTCCATCAGCTCGTCACCGAACCCGGCAATCTCATTCTGCCATTCCGGCGTATTGATGTAATTCACCACGCTGTTAATCGCCTCTGGATCAGGCCGGTTCCAACGGATGCCAATCGCCGCCAGTCCCGCGTCATCAAATCCCGGCAGTGAAAGCTGCCGCGCCAGTATGCCACCAGCATCCACACCCGCCGCCTGCACATCACCGCTCGCGCCGTTCACCGCCCCGGCATCGCGTTTCAGCGTCGCTTCAAAATCCGCCATCACCGCCCGGAAAACAGCGTTGTCCGGTGTCAGCTTTTTGCCCTCGTCCGCCAGCCGTTTGGCCTCAGCATTCAGCTCGTCCATCCGCTGCTGCATGATGCCCGTCGTATGGTTACGCAGCAGCGCACGCAAAACCTGCTCGGTAGCAGCCGTGTAGCCGCTTTCGAGCAGGTTATTCACTAAATCTTTAGCATTGCCGACGGTGTTCGCGACCACTTACTTCCGCTTCACGACTTTCGGCTCAGCAGTCGATGCAGGTGTGGATGGCGCTTTCAGCTCGCCACCGCTTATGTCCACAAGCCCTTGACTACCGATGTGGATAATGAATTCGCAGTCCACCGGCTCAGTCTCATCTGCCTCGAATTCACGCAGCAGCCCGTCCATAGCATTTTTCAGCCGTTCTTCCACCCGTTCGACAGCGTTCATTAGACCGCTACCCCACTGTTGAAGGTGTACAGCCGCGCTTTACTGGTGGACTTCGCGAAGATGCCCCACATGCCATACCAGCCGGTGGTTACATCCGCCACCGGCGCGATCCCGCCCGCCGTCGCGCTCGGCACATACACACCGTTCTTCGTCATGGTGAAGCCCGGCGTGAAGTCATCGTCTTCTATGACCAGATCCAACATTTGCCCGGCTGCCGGAACCGTTTGCCCTGCCCATCCCGCCAGTGTTCCCGCTTCCAGGCTGGCATCCGCGTCCGTCTTGTACGCCCGTCCATCGCTGGCCTTGATGTACAGCGGCATTCCAATCGTGAGCGCTTCACCTGCCTTGATTTTCCGGCTTTTGGCGTTCGATCCGAACAACACATTCGCCGCCGTCTGACTTACATCCACAAACCATTCCCGCCGCTGCGCCAGCGAAATCGCCGCTTCTGCATTACTGCGTCGGGCTGCCCGTACAATCCGTCCATTCATTTTTCCAAGTCTCCCATAGCTTGATTTTTACTTACGAAGTCAGTGCGGGTATCATGGGCTGTTGTGGCTGTTGAGCATTCGCCTGTCCCGGCTGCCCGGATTGTCCGGGTTGACCGTTTTGCCCATTCTGCCGCGCCTCAATTCCCGCACGCATATTCACAAACGTCTGCGCCTGCCGGGATGCAGCCAGTTCCGCATCCTTCGCCTTATCATCCATAATCTTCTGGATGTCCGCCTCGTCCCACTCATACACCGGCGCGATCACCCGCAGGAACGCTTCCTGCCCGATCTTCTCGGCAATCTTCAGCGCCGTTTCCACCGTCTCTTTATCGTTCCTAATCTGCGCATCTTTCCAGATACATCGCCAGCGCTTGACTGCCGGTGGCATCTTCTTTCCGAACGCCGTCTGGATGCGGTGCGCCAGCATCAGCACATCTTCCCAACTGTTCCCGGCCTTCACCTCGAAGCGTTCTACCTTGCCGATCAGCTTATTTTCACTCAGCTTCATCGCCTCGCCGGATAAATTGGCGTTCGTTTTCATATTCGGTGTCCGCGTGGTGCTTTCGATTTGTCCTTCGATGTATTCCAGCACCTTGATGAACTGCTCTAAACTGCTGCCTTCAATTTTCTTGAAATCCGCCACCTGATCTTTCGTCAGTGGACTGCCATCTTTATTCGTGATGGTGATAATCATGCCGGGAGTCATCGCCGCCGACGGTGTAAATCCGATGCTCACATAAATCGCGAACGCCGTCAGTTCGGTGGTCATCACAGTGCTTGCCATTACACGGTTATGAGCATCTTGCAGCGGCAGCATATTTTCCAGTTCACTTTTGCCGAAGTCGCCTTTTTTTCGCGTTCGGTTCTTGACTGGCACTACCGGCACACCCAGCGCCTTGCCACTTGCATCCACCCAGGGCAAAGGCCATACTTCCGGCATTTTCGGATCAATGTACTTCGCCAGCGCCGCCCCACCTTTTGAGACGTATTTTTCGATGCGATCCGGGTAGTAAATATTCACCCGCGTGGTATCGGCGTAATCCTTCTCGGTTTCCGTCCACACCTTGATTGCCGCCGCCAAATCGCTCTTGTAGCTGCTGGCATACACCACCGTCATGCCCGTGACACCATCCCACGCCATTTCGTGACAGAAGCGCGTCATCTGCGCCTCGTCGTCCCATTCTTCCAAAATGTAGGTGTCGCCGTCCGTCAGCGCCGCATCATGCACATCCATTTGCAGGCCATCGAAACGGTTTTCGTCCAGTAAATCCGCCGCCCATTGTGTCGCCGCGTCGTTATCGCCCTCGATCCGCTCGACTTTCAGCCGGTCTGCCATCGTTTCGATAACATCATCTGTTTTATTTGAATTAAACGGTGCGCCGCTGTCGTTATCCGTGATCCGCAGCAGCTTCCGCATTTCCTGCGTCATCTGGGCATCATGTTCGCCGTCTACGTACCGCCGGAAGCGTGCCACCTTTTCACCGCGCAGTTCATTGTCCGCAGCCCACGCCGCCCGCACAATATCCCGCGTCAGCACTTCCTGAATTGCATCCAGTCCCATCGAATTTTTACGCCTATTTCCTATTGCTCTGTTAGAACAGAATTACCTATGCAAATGAAGATTTACAAAAGGTGATGCGATTTTGCCACTTTTTACGCATATTTTTTGAACCCGATTTCCAGTTCCTTTGGCCCATCATCCACACCCGCCACTGCGTATCGAATGGTGTCCATCGTGTGGTCATTGGCCTTCATCGGCTCGTCCGCAAACCCGCCCGTCTTTGCTGCGGATCGCCATTGATACTGCTCAAACTCGCTGAACGTCCACGCAAACCCCGGCGAAAAGACAATTCTCGGTTTACCATCCGGGCGCACCACCAGCCGGTTCTTCACCCGCTGGATGCCAGCATTGACTTCATTGTTCGCCGCTTCAGCCTTGCATCCTTTTTCCTGGAACGCCTGAATATATTTCGGTTCGCTTGGATCACAGAAAAATTGCTTTATCCCGTAGGTGTTCCGCAGTTCCAGCGCCACGTTCGCCCACTCTTCGATCCGCCGCTGCCGTTGATACTCTTCGTGCAGCCCCCACATGCGATCATCGCCGTCCACCCCGAACACCGTAATCACGCCCGGATTTGTCCATCCCCAGTCCACCCCGGCGACGACAGTTTTAAACGTCAGCGGCTTCATCTGGTGGAAGCCTGCCGGTGCATGGATAGCGCGATCAAATTCGCTGTAAATCAGTCCTTCGAAAGCGACGAATTTGCCATACAGTTCTTGCTCAGCAAAATCGCCATCGTAGTCTTCCATCAATTCCCGAACAAATTGTTTGCTCAGGAATGGATTTTGCAGCGTGCTGACCTGGAACAGCTTGTAACCGGCGCGAGCCTTCTGGACAAACCGCTGCCATATCCAGTTCCGGCCTTTCGGTGTCGTGGTAATCCATGACCATCCGTGTCCGCCGTACTGCCGTAAACGCCCATGCATGATTTTCCATGCCATCGGCGTGTACAGCGCAGCTTCATCGCCATACCACCACGAAATCGACGGGCCGCGCAGATGTTCCGGGTTATCGGTACTGCGGAAAAGCACCTCGCTTCCATTCCTCAGCACCGCGTGACTTTCAGATTTGTTGTAGCTGCTGACTAAACCGCCTGCCATCTCAAGAAATGTGCGTACTGTCACATCCCTGAGCATCGAATAGGTCGGCGCGGTTACAATGCCCAGGTTCGGCGTTTGAATGCGCTCACTGCCGATGTATCCCTGACTCGCTGCAATCGCGCGGGCGCTGCCACACACCGTTTTTCCACTGCCGATGCCACCCACTAGCGCCAGATAATGTTCCGGCGCGGTGACGAAATCGTACTGTTCGCCCCATAATTCGATTTCACGGGCTGTCATTACTCATCAAGATCGTCATCGGCTTCATTGGCATTAAAACTAGTCGCCTGACGACCTTCCACCCTCACGAAGCTAATCTGGATGTCCCTATCGTCTGGAATTTCGTCAAAAATGCCCGTCTTCACTGGCCCATCCACCTGCGTGTAAATGAACTTTACCGCGTCGAACCAATCGTCCGGTGCGAGTTTCACCGTCTGCTCAGGTTCCAGTCCTACCGCCGGGAATGTCACCGTACCCGTCATCGCCACCTGCCACAACATCTGCGCCAGGGCTTGCTTCTGGGCAACCTGCTTATCACCGCGCTGGATTTTGCGTCCGCCTGCTTTTTCCAGGATTTGTGTCAGCGCTCGTTTTTTTGGTGGTCGTCCACGCTTATTCCCGGTTTGACCCGGTGCGAATGGCATCAGAATTTCCTCATTGTTTTACAGTTGCTTCATCTTCATTATAGAAATCTGTCAAGCCGATACTGGCACCGCACTGGTTTTCAATTCCGCCAGCACCTCGCGCAGCACTTCCGCGCCTACCGCATCCAGCACCGCATCATATGGAATATCCGGCTCAGCCGCTTCCACCGCAGGCCATGCAAATTGCTGAACTTCATAGCCGTCCAATTCATCCGCCCCCGCGCCCCGGTGATCGCGCCGCATCTTATCCACGAAATCACAGAACAAATCACCGCGCACCCTGTCCTCGATAAATCGCCGGTTCGGCCTCACGATTTCACACCGATGCTCATGCCACAGCCGCTCTAATCGACAGGCAATGTCGCGCAGTCGCATCCGCTGATCCGCCGTCAGCTTTTGCTTCCCTGCCTTGCGCCATAAATGCTGCCGCTCATTCGACATCGCCTGAATCACCGCCAGCGTGTTCATGACGTGCGCTCGCTGATCGGCTTCGCCATGCCGATGCCCATCAGTTCATCCGCCAGCAGCCACTTCAAATCGCCCGGCTCATAAAGCCTGCTGTGCCACCAGTTATAGGTTCTTTCGCTCGACGCATCCGCTAAAATCTGAATGATGCGGCTGTCCAGCGCTTCCAATTCTTCCATCTCAGCCAAAAATATCCGTCTATCGCCATCGGTATGCCCTGCGCTCACTGGATGAATGCCGATCCGCCCATTCGGATACACGAACCGCCGGGCGCAGCTTGCCCACACCACCGCCGACATCGAAGCGGCTGC
Source organism: Aggregatilineales bacterium (assembly GCA_044226645.1). Lineage (GTDB taxonomy): Bacteria > Chloroflexota > Anaerolineae > Aggregatilineales > Phototrophicaceae > CFX2. The sequence goes on along the minus strand of JBGAGR010000034.1, from coordinate 32,081 downwards.
ACCCGCCAGCATTCCGTCTACATTGCCATCCTGCTTTATCAAATCCACCATCGCCAGCGCATCATAAGTGAACCCGCCATTGCCCCGGCAGAATAGCCGCAGCGCCTTCTCAGGATGCAAATCGCGCCCCTTCGTCAGCGCGTACAGCACCATCTCATACCCCGCGTGATCGATGTCATATGGCAGACTGATAATCCCGTGCTTTTCTAGCAGATAATCCGCCGCTTCGTTTGCCATCATTTCACCTCAATCGGGCGGATCAGTAGCCCACCTAAAGCCACATGCTCACGCAGATGACGTTTTCGATTTTTGAGTGATGCCAAATTCGGTTTATACCACTCAAAATTGGGCTTCAATGTCTGATCGACGAGGTACATATGAGATTTCATTTTGCCTGCACAATTTCGGCCTGCAATACAGATGAGCATAAAGGGTGTTGTACCCTCATCTCGATCAATGGTGGTAATTGTGCAGCCACAAACGCCACAGGTATATTGATTGATTTTTCCTATCATTCTTCCCACCTGTACACATAGCGCCCGTCCGGCTTGACGAACGCCAGCGTCCCATGTCCTTTGACTTCTATCCACCCCACAAACCCGTCCACCGCGCCGCCCGTATAAAACATGAACAGCACCTCTTTACGTCTGAACATCGTCATCAGCTTCAGCACCAGCCACCGATAGAACACACGTCCCATCTTCTTCCCTTTCCACTTACCGTCATTATAGGAAATGTTTAGAACTTATTTTCCACAGCAGCACCGCCGGAAAAGCAAACCGCCCAGGTATATATCCCTGAGCGGTTGCCGCTACGTAGCTTGATGTTTCGCAGTCATCCTCTGCCCCGGCTCTACGGTTCCGGGCTACCATCCAGCCACATCAAAAATTTTGAATGTTGCGGGAGTGGGAGTTGAACCCACCTGGACAGGTTATGAGCCTGTTGAGTCAGCCGCTACTCTACCCCGCGCATTTACAATATCACGCCTCACCCGGCCTTTTTCGTGAGCAGTTCCACGCTCTTTTTCTTATACTCATTCCAGCGGATTTGCGTCGGCTTGATGTCCCGCACCGTGAACCCATACGCCGCCATCAGATACGCCGCCAGTTCGCGCTGCACCGCATCCATCTGCTTTGGCTTGATATAAACCTTGCCGATCAGCATCTTCTTCCGCGACAGTCGATACTGTGGATCGCCATATTCGAGCTGCACATAATCCAGATGATACCGCCCGGCGTACACGCAGCAGTCCAGCCACAGGTCATCCCGCAGAAAACGGACGAAGCGCCCGTAAGCCTTCGTGTGTTCGAAGCTTACTAGCGCCGTCCGCCGCGCGACAAAACTCACGTCCTTATACTTGGGCCATAGCATCTTCTGCTGCGAATTTTTGCGCATATCCGCCCTCGCTTTTCAGTCCTCATCATCCTCATCGTCAGCAAAATAGACATTGCCGAGCAGTGACTTCGCGCCCTGTTCCAACTCGCTTAGATCGTGCTGGATTTTCGGCACATCCACCGCCCGCCCATCGCCATGCCGCAACGTGGAAAAATCGAGTGTGGCGAGGTGACTCACCACATCTTCCATCCGCCGCAGCACTCGAACCATCGTTTCAGTGAGTTTCACTTCCGTCACCACCTGCTGCGGCTGCCAGCCCTGATTTTGCATTTCACCGAAGGCAATCAGCGCCTCACGCACAATTTCGCGATCTTTCCAACCGGCCTTTATCAATTCATCGTAAACGGCTGCCGCATCCGCCTCGCGCACCCTGTCCCGCAGCAGCCGCCCTTGAATGTGGATCGCGTTCTTGCTAGGCATAACCAATCACCGTAGCCTTCAGATTTTGATTGCCCGGATCAATAATGAGGTACAGCGGCGGAACCGTCCGGCCTTTGATTTCGCGCGACAAATCGTCCATCGTTGTCATCCACACCTTCGTCGCGAAAAGCCCACCGCGCAGGTTCGCCAGGTGCATACAATCCGGCTCTTCCGCCAGATGCACCGCGTTGTAGCCGAACACCTCGCTGCGCAGCATATCGAACAGCCGCCCACCGCCGCCGCCCGTGACGACAATGTGATCGATGTCTGCGCCGGAATTTAGGTTATTGACATACACGTTCCGCACCCCGTCCAGAATGCGCCCCGTCGAATTCAAAACCGCCTGCGTCACATCAAACCGCTGCCGACCTTTGGCTGGCTCATCCCGCTGCTGATATTTTTCGCCCCGCGCCGCCCGTTCCCGCAGTGGAATGAAATGATGCATCTGCCCGTCGATGATTTCCGTCTGAGTCAGCGCTTCTTCCAACAGGGCTTCCGGGATAGTTTTCATCTTGAACGTATCGGGATATAACCCGCGCAGTTCTTGCACCAGTTGCTCGAACACCTGCTGGATGCCCAGCTCGAACGATTTCCCTACCGACCAGTACACCTCGATGCGACCACCCGGCAGCACCATCGCCGGATAACCCGACGAAATTCGTCCGCCGAAATCCCACACGATGATTTTTTCACCCGGTTCGAGTTCATCCTCGACATAATTTCGTTCAGCAAAGCGCAGGATGCCGCCCACCGGTTCGTCCCAGGGAATAAACGCCCGGACGCGATAATCAACTTTTTCGCCATCGTGCCGTTCCACGCTGTGCTTGCCGTTCAAAATCGCCGCCATCTTGTCCGTATAGGCCACCGCGTCGGTTGTGTGGGCGCACGACACAATCACGTTGGGATGTCCATCCGGTGCGAATTTCAGCAGCGCCGATAAAATCATATTGTCCAGCGCCCCCACTTCATATTTATCCGGCCCCGTGATGCGAACCGGCTGCCCGGACATCAGCGCTTCATTGCCCAGCACGACATTTTCGCCCGTCTTCAGATTGCGGAACACCGATGTCGTTCCATAATCGCCCGGACGGGCACGATTGCGTCGAACTCGCGCATCGAAAGCTAAATCCGTTTCCTTAACCATCGCATTCGGCATCACAATTTCATGTCCTGTCATGGTGTATCACCCCTGTATCACTTTTGTATCTGGACTGATACACCATTCAACCATTTTCACGTCCCGCATTTTCGCGAGCAGGTGCGCAGCGTCAACCGCCAAACGGCCTGATCTGTTCCCGCACCGACTTGAACGTCTTTTCCAGCCGCGCTTTCTTCTTCCGGCGATTTTTCGCCGCCTTCGCCATTGCCATCGCCTCTGCCGGATTAAGCGCCACCTGTTCCCATCCATATAGCCGCGCGATCTGCTCAGCACTCAATCCGCGTTCCGTCGCCCGGATGGGCCGCAGGTTTCGCACACCACGTTCAGCCCGTTCAATCCATCCCCACTGGATCAGGATGTTCAGGTAATAATCAATCACGCTCGTCGAACTGAACGCCATCGCCGCCATCATTTCCCGCACTGACGGCGCATAACCGTGTTCGGCATAGTACCGCAGCAGCCACCAGTACACCCGGATTGCCTGCTCGTTCGCCTGCTCGCCCTGCTGCCAGTGTTCCGGCGGCATTTTTAGTCCTTTGTTGCTCATAAACCCTCGCCTCATTCCGACCACAGGCTGAGCTGCACCGCTCGAACGCCCGTGACCTCTTCCCATAGTTCCTGCACATCGAAAACCGCGTGTTCGCAGCGTCCATCTTTCCAGTAAAACGCCACGCCGATCTGCCCATATTTCAACTTGATGCGCTCGCCGCCATCCCGTTGACCGAATAAATAGCCCGCCCCCAGATTTGTCCACACGGCAGGCTTTTCATCATCCGCCGGACTGCATGTGCCCACGATGGTTCGCGTCATATTTTCCAGCGTATATCCGGCCTCGTGATGCCCCCGGATCACATCCGTCGCCACTTCACGCAAGTTCATGGTTTTCGTTCCTTTGCGGCTCGACTGTTCGGACGGCGCTTATCGTTGTATTCCGCCATATAAGCTCGATAGCAGTCATCGCAGTAGTCAGATAGATATTTCCCTGCCAACCGGCGAGGCGCATTCTTGCATCGACGGCACAGCAGCACTTCGCCATTTTGGATGCGTTCCAGCTCACGTTCGCGCCGTCGGCGACGTTCTTCCTTGCGTCCTTCATGGATGCATTCAGCGCAGTAGGTTTGATACCGTCCGCTCTTAAGCTGGTGGCGTGGACGCTCGCCGCAGCGTGGACAAATTTTGGATTGGAAGCGCGGCAGCTTCAGTTCATATTTGCGCTTGTTCTGTTTCCGCTGGCATTCCAGGCAGTAGCGTGTGTTCCGTCCGTTTTTAGAGATATGCACCGGGCGCTCATTGCAGCGTGGGCAGATGCCATCAAATCGCGGTGTCGGTTTCTCAAAAATTCTGAGCGCTCGTTCGCCATGAACCGAAATGTAATATTTCGTCCCGTCCAGTCCTGGACTGACAAATATCCAGCCCTTTGTCATGAGTGAGCGAATAACTCTTGGGTCAACACCAGGCAGATCAGCGATTGGGCATTCAGGATCATGCGCTTTCGCCTCACGCAGATATTGCAGCACACCCATCTCGATCCGAGTCATCACCATGCCATGCCGTCTGCGCGTCTTCCAGTTCTCGACGGGCTTATTGCTCTGATTGAACGCCATCATTTACCACCTTTGTCAAATAGACCGGGCTGCGCTTCCTTCCACCGCTTATCAACATTGGGTGAAATCCACAGATATTCGATGGCTGTACTGTTCCCGTTCGTTGTGTTGGATTTTGTCTCGACCCGCCATCCGGCATAGAGATCGCGGTACAAATCGCTGTCATATCCGCTGAGGATTGCCATACCCTCAATTTGGTTCAACGTCTGCGCCAGCAGTTGATGATCGGCATCGCTCATCTCGTGAACGTACTTGTGCCGCAGACTTTTGCGCGTCGCGTGAACATAAGGTGGGTCGATGTAAAACAGCGTGTCCGGGCTGTCATACCGTCGTAGACAGTCCAACGCAGGCAGGCTGTCAATCTGGGCATACTTCAGCAAATCAACCGCTTTTCTCAGTCCATCCAACCGCCTCCAGTCCATTGCCGTCGTAGAATTGCGACTGAGCGAGGTTGAGCGTCGCCAGCCGGATTTTGTCACCGTATCACTGCTGAACGATTGCCAGCAGCGGACATAGAACCGGCGAGCGCGTTCGATAGGATCATCTGACGGTTCCCACGACTCGTGATATTCCTCTAACGAGCAGGGTGTCAGTTCAATTGCGTCGATAAGCAGATCTGGTTGGGCGCGCAGCGTCTTGAAGAAATGCACGATGTCATGGTTGAGATCATTCAGCACTTCCACTTCAGTCCGCTGTTTGCGAAAGAAAATAGCAGCTGATCCACAGTACGGCTCGACATAGATTTTGTGCGGCGGAAAGTAACCCGTAATCCATTTCGCAAGTTGCCATTTAGCGCCCATATACCGCAGCGGTGGTGGGTCAAAATAAGCCATCGCGGAACTCACATTGCACCGCCTTCCCACTGCCAGTTCCACAAGCCCTGTGCGCCCTTCGCCGGAATAGGCTGATCGAACGTCTCGACCAGTTCCAGCTTCCAGGCAAAACGCCCCGGCGCGAAATTCCCAAAAGCCATTTCCCGCTCGCTGATATTCAGATAATTGGTTCGGTAGCAGCCCTTCAGCCTGCACACGCACAGCACCGAACCCAACGGCAGCGGATGCATCTGATCGTTCGTGTAATTCCAGCGCTGCGTCAAATCGGGAAAGCGTTGGTTGAAATTGCTGAACGCCTGTAACTCAGCCAGCGTCCAGCGTTTTGCCGCATGGATCGCTACCAATCCCAGATAGCTTGTGTCCCAACTGCGGGTTTCAAATTGCTTTTCACCGATAGCGATCAAACTCGCCCAGGGCTGCCACAGGCTGATTGCCTTAATTGTTCGGTTCATCGTATCCACCTCGTCCAATCTTTTCTCAACCGCTTGTACGGGCGGTTCTTTCGATAACTGATGTGTGACGGATGCGCCATGTAGCGCCCCTTCTTCCCGAAAGCGAACTCGGCTTGTTTGGCATACAGCCGCGCCCGTTTCGAACGCTGTATCCGGCTTTTCGGCTCATTTTTACGGCCCATGTTCGCCGCCCACTTCCGCCAGAAGCTCGCGCAGCGCCTCACACTCAATCCGCGAAATTTCATCCGTCCGGCCTTCACGCGCTTTCAACGCCGTCTCATAGCGATACCGCGCATAGTCCGCCTGACACATCCCGCTGCACACGGCGTTTGTTTTCACCCGGAACGCCAGCTTGAAGAAATCCCGCCGCCATTCCGCCCACGTGTTGTAAACTTTTCCCGGCTCACCAATCGAATGCGCGGTTTTCACGTTCGTCCGGTAAAACCAGCCGTTTTTGTCCTTTGCAATGTCGAACGCCGCGCCGCCTTTATCCCACACCAGCACCGGCTGCTGACTGCCGTCCATGCCCACCTGAGTCGCCAGATATTCCGGCGCTTCTTCCACCATCAAATCCAGCGTCATCGCTGCCATCGTCGGCGACAGTTTCGGCAGATCGGGCTTCATTTCGCCCAGCAGTTCGATCAGCACATCCCCATGACACGGCTGCGGACTGCACCAGCAAACAAGTTGCTTCCCGCGCAGCTTCCACAGTTGCGCCATCAGATCAGGCCGCCGCTGGATGTGTTCGCGATATTGCTGAATGGATCGCTGACGGGCTGCCGCTTCCGTCTCACCCTTCTGCCGCTCGATGGGGAACGGATTGTGAAAGGGCGATTGTTTCAGGTGATACGCCTTGTTTTCCCGCCCGATGTACACCATGTTCGCCACCGTCCACGCCTCAGCCCGGACATTCCAGTGATCCATCACCGCGCGGAAATTCACGACTTCGGTGCTCACGATTTCGCACCCGTCTGCACCGACTTGCACTCAACTTCCGGGATGCTTTTCACATACAGCAGCCAGCGCATGTCATCCACCCAGGGCGCTCGATACCCCTTCAGCACCAGCAGCCGCACCGTCTTTCCGTCCACGCGAAATGTCTTTGGCATCACCCACCTCGCAGTTTCGGGTAATCCACCGGCACCCAGTGCGCCATCTCAGCCAGCACATCCGCCGTCCGCCCCGTCCACTTTTCGTAACTCTCGTCCTTCGTCATATTCGTGGTGAGCAGCGTCGGCATCTCATGCCCATGTCGATAGCGGATAATGTCCTCGATGCTTTGCAGCCGGAATTTGCTGTTGTTTTCCACCTCGAATTCATCCAGCACCAGGACGCGAGCCTTCTGATACTTGCCCATCCGCTGCGCCAAACTCATTTCGCTGGAGTTGTCATCGAATGCATCCTGCAAATCCTGCAAGGCATCGCTCGTCCGCCGGTACAGAATGCCCGTGTATCCCTTCTGACTCAGCGCGTTCATGATCGCCGCGATCCATCCGGTTTTCCCGACACCCATCGGGCCGTAAAACACCAGTGAATTTTTCGCCACGTCCGCCGCCGCTTCCCATCCTTGCAGCCTGTCCCGATAGGCTTCGCGCAGGTTCACCCAGTGCTCAGGCTGCTCGACAAACGCCAGCGCCGCGAAATACGCCTGCCATTTACCTGCTTTCAGTTCATCCGGCAGCGCTTCCCACGCCCCAAACGTCAGCCGACGGTAAATTTTCGGCAGTTCATAATTCTTCAGCGCCCGATCTGCCGCCGCGTTCGCCGCTTCACACTGCGGATTGGTGCAGCGCTGCGGTTTGCCAAACAGCGGATCATCGAACCGCACGTCATAGGTAAACCAGCCCGATCCACCGCAAATCCGGCAGCTATTTTTCTTCACGTCCGGCTCAGGCTGATTGACACGCTGCTCAGCATTTTCTTTCTTCAGATTTTCCCAATAGGCCACCATTGCCTGATTGATGTTTTGCATCATTCACCTCGCTTGATGCCCACGCCGGGCAGCGGCGACATGGTTTGCAGTCCCGTCGTCTCGCCCATCTTCGGCGCAGGTAAATTTTCTTGTGTCCACGCAATCCACTCGTCCGCGAACTTCGATGCGTCGCGCGGGATGTCATACTTTCGCCGTCCACGCCATGCCTTGTAGAAAGCTGCTACTTTTTCGGCAATCTCTCTTTCGGCATCGACTTTTTCTTCTTTTGATTTGGTGTGCAGCAGATAAAATCGTTTCAGCCAATCGCTAATCATGCCGATCCGCTTACCCGCCTGATTTTTCTTCTTCTTACCCTCGACCTCGACAGCTTGCAGATCGCGCATGTCCTTGATGCCAAATGCCGCGAACGCCACGCAGTCGAACACCCGCGCCTTATTGAAGCGTGGTGCCTCTGGATCAGCAGTTTTGAAAGGACTGGAAGGAACACCCACCGCGCCGCCAGGCGCAATGTCTTTCTGGGAATCACCTTCTGATTTACTGGAATCAAGATTAAGAAGGGAACCAAGTTCTGTACTACCGGGTAGATGTCCATTGCCACTGTCGTCCTGTGGGGTAGATGGTCTACCGCGCCGTACATCTGGAGCTTTTTCGTCAATGTCATTTGCCTCATCGCCGCCGTTGTACAGCAGCATCAGCTTTTGCTCATTGACGATGATGTATCCCGTCGGGCGAAAATATTCACTGCGATCCAGCCCCTTCTTTTTCTTCTGTTCACCATCCGGCAGCTTGCGCCATTCCGGACGGATGTAGTTCAGCACAGGTTCGAGAGCGCATAGGCCGACCAATAGCTGCCGCGCTTCCAGGCACGTCGCCTTATTCCAACTGGTGTCTTTCGCCAGTCCACGCGCACCAGGCCACGCCACGCCCTCGTTGTTCATCCGAGCCACATAGCACCAGTACACAGCCAGCGCCGCAGGTTTCTCGCGTAGGTATTTCAGTGCTTTCGTGCTTTGACCGTGTATCGTTCGGCTCATGATGCATTCGCCACCGGATACCAGCGCAGCTCAGTGAACCGCACCCGCTCGACTTGATGAGTCCTCGTATCAATCGCCCAGAACGTCCACAGCGTCCCATTCGTCCCACCGCGTGGTGAAATCAGCGAGAGGATGAAATAGTCCACCATCCGGAACCCGCCGCCCTTCGGATGCCCGTATTGATCGTCCGGGTATCCAATCGGTTCGGTGTCCTGGATGACATCACCCGTCTGGAATTCCCGCACTGGCTTGCGCCCTTGTAGAAAATCCGGCATCTCTCTGTTATCTTTAATCTGTCCTGTAACTGGCATTTACTTCGCCTCTCTATGGGATAGCCGGGACGCATCGCTACCACCGATGCGCCCGGCGCTTCATTTGCTGTCGCCTCAACTAGAAGGGAAAGTCACCCACAACGGGCTTCGCTTCATCATCCGTCGGCTTCGGCTCGCGGATGTCGTCACCTTCTTCGCTGAATTCGTCGTCATCCGGGTTGTACTGCGGGTCGTAGTCATCTTCTTCGTCGCTGTCGAAATCTTCCGTTTCATTCGCCAGCAGCTCATCGACCTCATCCTGGGTGAGCGGTTCTTCCTCAGCCTCTTTCAGTTCCGTCACTACATCCGCCAGCAGCGATTTCGCCGCGTCGAGGTGCAGCCGCGCAATCCAGCGGAAGAAATCTGAACTGTTGATAGCATCACGCCATTGATGGGCTTCATCAGACTCATGAATGTCGATTTCTTTCAATGCCTCTTCAGCCGGTTCCCAGAGGGACAAAGCTAAATCCTCGCGGGTTTGCTTCAGCAGTTGCACCAAATCACCGCTGTCAATTTCATCCTGGGTAAATTCGGCCTCGATCTCGATTTCCGGGCGCAGGTTTTCATAACTGCCCATCGCAATCGTCGCGCCCATGCGGATCACAACCTTCTTAATCCGGCTCGGCTTGGACTCGACTTCCGTTTGCACCACCACATCGTTCTCATTCGTTTCCATCGTCTTGTCCTCATCTATAAGCGGATGAATTTCCGCCTCGCTTCCTAACTAACGATCACCAGTTCCAGCGTGATTTTTTCGCCGCTGAACACGCCCTTGTACTTGAAATCGCCGATCTTCTCGAACGGATGCCCACCCGCCATGTCCTCATAGCTGGTGATGACCTCGTGAAACATCATTTCAGCGATAACGGGTGTCGCTGGCATCAGCGTCATCGTCTGCTTTCCGTTCAGATACGGGTTATCCGACTCCACCGTCAGCAGCACCGCATAATCCCGCACCACCAGACACGGCTGCGTATCATCGTCCGCCGTCGGCACCTGGTTAATTTCCTCAATGAACATCGTGCTCACCATCTTCATTTCCCTCTTTCTCTTTCGGTTCTTCGATCACATCGGTATATCCATGCCGCCGCAGTGTGTCCGCCAGCGAGCCTTCCCACACCACGACTTGCAGCCATTCCTGCGTTGGATGCTGGAGCACCACCTTTCGTTGATTACTTTCGCGAAGGTTTATTTGCATAGACTATGGGCGATTTACCGCCGTCCGTTCTCAATCGTTTGCAGCGCATCCACCAGCTCGCGCACACCGGGCACCTTCGCAGCCAGCACATCAATCGCTTGCTTGTACACGCAGATCGTGCAGCCATCCGCCTTGCATCCGTCCTCGAACAACACACTGATCGGCGGCTTGCTTAAACTCATCGTCGCGACGGCTTTTTCTTCCGCCGTATTTCCGGCTGCATACCCTGTCATCAGCGCTGTTTGTCCGGCTGGTGTAATACGGAACGTGCCGGATTTCGCATCGTGTTTTTCAGCCAGTCCGTAGCGCACCAGCGCCGCTCGCAGTTGTTTGGGATGACTTTCCAGGTTCACCCATGCATTACCATCGTTGTTCTGTCGTTCCTGCCACGCCTCGTCCAGATTCGTCAGCATCAGCATCATTTCGTCCGATAAAGCCATCATTTGCCTTCCTTCCTTTAATTCACACTCGTCGTTATCAGTTGCAGCACTGCGTAATGCTCGCCGCGCCGCGCCATCCACACATTCGGCACTGTGAAGCCTCGAAACACCACGTACCCCTCGCACACGAACTGATCCAGCACATGCTTCACCACGTCCCGCGCATCCTGCTCATTACTGCCCAGCAGACTGCTGCCCTGCTGCATGTCGCTGTCTCGCACGCACAGCCAGAATTCCAGTCCGTTCATGCCACACCTCGCATGATTTCCCACAGCGCCTTCACATCGCCGCCGAACACCGTGCGCACATCCGCCACCGGCCCACAGGCAGGCATCAGCACCATCGAATCGCACGCCGCGAGTCCCAGCGCTGCGCATTCGTCCGCCGATAGCGCCAGCCCTGCATCCGCCTTCGCCGCATAACCCGCCCGTTCACCTTCCGGCAGCCGCGCCAGAATGGGATAGCGTTCCAAAATGCTCATATCGCGATCACCTTTTCCGCCAACCGCTGCTCGGCATACCCCAGCGGAATCAGCAGTCCGCATGTCTCATAACCCTCGTTCTGATGATTGCCCGTCTGAGCCTCGCGATACTGCGTCTTCAGCCACTCAATCCGGCTGCGCAGGCGCTGCGGCTTGAACACCAGAATTTTGTGATTCAGCAGCGCCGCATAGAAAATGAAGTCCGCCTGGCAGGTGTAAACCCATCCGGGATAATCTTTTCCCTTCTGCACAGATCGGGTTTCCAGGAACACATTGCCCGTGTAAAACGTCTGGATGCCGCTCTTGTATTCGATCTTCACCACCTGTGTCCCGCGCACGAAATACCGATCACCCAGGTGCAGCGCCATCTCGTCGTACAGGCTCATCGGGCAAACAATCCAGCCCTCGTGCCGGAACCATTCGTCCAGGAATGTTTCGACATCCTTGCCTTGTTTGAACTGCGGCTTATTCGTGAGTTCCATTGTTGAACTTCCTCTTGCCCTCACTGATCGAGCCGAACATCACCTTTTCCGGCAGCAAATTCCACGTCAGCCAGAACACCGGGAACTGCGCCGAACCTTCAAATCCCTTGTTCGGCATCTTGAAATCAACCCGCGAGTCCAGCAGCATCATTTCGAAGCCGTACTGCTGCATCAGCGCTTGCGCCGTAACCGCCCCCAGCGTTTCCACCGGCAGCAGCAGCGCGAACGGCTTGCCCAGTTGGTAGCATCGTTCCAGCCATTTGAATTTCAGGCTATAAGGGGGATTTGTAACGATAATCTCGAAGTGTTCGGGTTCGTATTCGAAGAAGTTCTGCCCGGTCAGAATGTCCGTCGCGACCACGTTTTCCTGTTTCCAGCCGCCGTCATACAGCGCATCCACCAGCATCATCTCACCGGCTGCCGGTTCCCAGATCGTGCTGGGCAGCGACCATCCCAGATAGGGAAATAACGGATCGAGCGCATACCCCGGCGTTTGGCAGTAATCGAACGGCTGCGATACCGTCTCATCTGCCGTCCGTGTCGTCTTCGCATCCCGCTTGTAATCGAATGTCTCGACCACAGGTACAGGTGGCAGTACCAGCGTCAGATTTTCGACATCATAGGGGCGTTTCCCGTTCCCCGTTTCGACGATAGCAATTCGCCCATTCAGGCTGATGAGTTTGCCTTCATGCCCGCTCGCTGCCTTGACCATCGCACCTTCATACAATGTCGTTAGTGTGGTGTCGCCCGTTTCCAGATCAATCTCGCCGTCGAAATCCACACCGTCCGGGATTTCCACCACCTTCGCCGGAACATCGTCCGTGAACGTATCGCCCTCGTCTGGCCTGTAATCGTCCGTGTTGCCCACATACCGCATCGGCTCACTCGCTGGCGGCTTTACCGCTGGCTGCCCCGCATATTCCGGAAATTTCGATACTGGATGCGGCCCCGGCGGGGTCATCTGCGGCTTGATCGCATTCACTGCCTGCTGATAATGCGCTGCCGTCGGCCTTCCATTCGACGAAATCTCAACCGCCAGACGTGCGGCTGCCTGCTGTTCTTCCGGCGTTTTTAGTTGTGTCAGGGGACGAACTTGGCGTTCACTGGTTGGAATGACACCCATGGGTGTCAAATTGGCGACCACTTCAGCCGCGCCCACCAATCGGTTTGCATGGGTTTTGCTCATATCCCATCGGGCGTGGCAGTATTCCGCGAACGTGTCGTAACTCTGTCGATACAACCGCTTCTCACGGATGGTCATCAGCGCTTCGCCCACTTCATAGAAGGTTTTCAAACCCTTCTGGATAGTGACTTCGCAGTTCGCCAGTTCCAGCATTTCATCCTGCGTCAGCGGTAAGCGTCCAGCGTCCATCGGGATGTCATAATCCGGCGCTTTCAGCCTGTCGCCGTCTGGATCAGCGTGGTTGTCCCGGTATCGGGCGTGGATTTCGTGCTTGCCCGCCGCCCCGCGCGGCATTCCGGCTTTCGGCAGCTTCGATTGATTGAGGCTCATGACTGCACCTGACCTTTTCCAATGGTTTCTTTGGAAAATCCAAAGTTACTATCGAAAAAAACTTCCAGTATGTATCGTGTCGCTTGCGCCTTAGATACGTGGTTTTTCTTTGCGAATTCGGCTATCTTGTCCTTTAATTGAGAGGGAAGGGTGATGTTCAACGTTGAGTCGTTGAGTTCCTTTTTAAGTTTTGGCATATGCGCCTCACATCCTTGCTTTTTCCAAAGTATATAGAGTTTTTACAAAGATGTCAACATTCTTAATAGACTTTTTGTTTGTTTTTATGTATCATCTAAAGAGGTTAGATTTCTTTACGAAAGAGGGTTGCATTGAACGACCAGGGCAATTTAGGTCGTTACATAGCGGAAAGCCGCAACAAGCTGCGACTGACACAAAAAGAGGTTGCAGAGAAGGTTAATCGTGCGGAATCAACAGTCGCAAACTGGGAGTCTGGGCATCAGAAAGTTCCGCCCGATATGCTTCCGGCTTTAGCCAAAGCGCTACAAATATCGACTGTTCGGCTGTATGAGCTTGCCGGGGTTCTGGCTGAGTTGCCGGGTAGTGAAATCGTCAAGCTGCTGGACGGGCTTCCGCAAGAGGAGATTGACCGAGTGGAGCGGATGCTTCGCGCGTATTTGGAGAAGTCGTAGCATAAAATCGCAGCGCTGCTCGTAGCTCAAAGCGTCGATTTCCGAAATAATGCGCGATCTTTGCTCATCCATGTAACAGTATCCAAATAATCATAACGGAATTCTATTGTAGAACCAAATTTCTATTTCTGGCAAGTACACAGGGTTATAAAATACCAACCGTAGGGTATCAACTTTTTATCGAGAGGGAAATATTATGTTCCGCCGCCTTGCTTTCTTACTCACTATCATCACTGTTTTGCTTTTCATTCCCATCGCCCGCGCTCAGGACTTGCCCGAAGCCTGCACTGCTGAAGCCCTCACCGCCCTCACCACCACCATCCAGCAGGCCAATGATACTGCCACCGCGTCCATCAAATCCGGCGACTTGTCCGCCGCTCTTGAAACCCTCGCCGCTGCTCAGGCTGAAATGTCCGCCATGCAGTCCACCTGCGCCGGACTTTCGTGGGAAGGTAAAAATCCCAAAGTCATTGGCCCCGTCGAAATTCCTGCGGGTTTATATCGCGCCACCGCCACCACTAAAGGCTTCATGATCGCTCAAATTACCCTCATTGATGGTGACTGTGGAGCGAAGGGCATCTCTGCTAAAAACCTTTTCAGCCTTTTCAAGGGTGATGCCGATGAAGGCGCGGAAGCCATTCTCGAATCAGACGGATGTACCGCCCTGCTCGAAATCAGCAATGTGCAGGAAGCCTGGACGCTGACATTGGAAAAGTTAGGCTAATCGGTGACCAAGCGTCCACCACCCCGCCGCCGCAGACGCACCACCGATCCGGCAGCCGGACTGGAACTGCTCACCGCGCCCATCTTCTGGCTTGCCAATCTCATTGACCGTCTCATCCATCGCCGTCGTAGGGGCGGTTCGTGAACCGCCCTTCTTATCTCTGCGTTCTCTTTCCACCTTAGCGTCTTTGCGGTAAATTCTTCCCTATGACCAAACAACCCATCGCCCTCATCCTCGCCGCCGTCAGCACGCCGGAACAGGCTACCGACGATAAGCAGTCCCTCGACACCCAGGAAAACGAACTGCGTGCCATCGCCCACACCCGCGCCTGGCATGTCGAACGTGTCCTGCGCATTCCCGGCTTTTCGCGCGATTACCTCTCGTGGGAAGAATGCGCCGCTGAAATGCAGGCCGAAGGCATCAGCGCCATGACCGATCTGAAGCGCATGACCGAAAATCACGACTATGACATCTTTATGGTGCGTGACGCGGATCGCTTCGGACGAACACAAGCCCTCGTCATGCAAATCGCTGAAACCATCTGCATCCGGCACAACCTGCGCATCTATTCCCAGATGGATAACCAGCTCATCGAAGGCTTGCAATCGCGTTTCTGGGCGGCTATGGCTGGGCTGCGTGTCGCTGGCGATCAGGATAAGCGTAAAAAGTACCGTCAGGATGGCATGGATCGCCGGGCGCAGCGTGGCCTGCCCACCGCACCCCGTACACCCTTCACCCACATCGTCCTGCGCGATGCCAACGGTAAAGCCATCAAGTCCATTGTGGATGAAAACAAGCGCCATCTCTTCGATGACATCTTCCGCGTGTTCGTGACTCGCCGCGTCGCCTATCAGAAAATCGAGAAGGTGCTGTTTGAGGAATACGGACACGCCAGTCCCTTTGGCGATGCCTATCATCCCAACACGATTTACAGCACGCTCACCAATCCCTTCACGCATGGACATTCCGCTCTGCATTATAAGAACGCTGCCAATTATTCCGATGTCGGCGAATGGCGTTTCAAATCCGGTTATCCTGTCCCGGCAGGCGTAACCATTTACTACAACACCCACCAGCCGGTCTGGACAGGTGAGCCGTTCGAGCGCATTTTTGCCGAGTTTCAGCGCCGCCAGTCCATTCGCGGCAGTGCCAGTCCAGCGCGTGCCCGCATGTTCGCCGGGCTGCTCTTGTGTGGTGAATGTGGCTACAATCTGGTTTATGCTAAGGACGGTCTGCGCTGCATGTCGCACTATAATGTTTCCGCCACCCGCCCGGACTGTACGCAGTTTAATTGGGTGCCGGAAACGCGCCTGCAAGCCTGGTTTCACGAACGCTTGCTTCAGTTGATGCAAACACACGACTGGTCGGCGCTGTTCATGTCGCCGCAGACTAACACGCGCTCAACTGCCGAACAACTGGATGAGATGGACAGGGACATCCGCCGGATTGAAGCGCAGATCATGCGTGTCATCGATGACCGCGCTCAGCAGGACATCGCCGCCGTGATTGAGATGTATCAGAAGCGGCTCACGGCCCTGGGCGAGCAGTTGGAACGCCTTCGCCAGCAGCGCGACGCGCTTGAATACGAAGTGCTGAACGATGCCCAGACCGTCCAGCAGCGCGACTACACCTTGAACGAACTGGTACAGATCGGCCTACTGAACTTCTGGCAGCTTCCCCACCCGCAGATCAATCAGCTTTTGCACCGGCTGCTCGGCAAACGCCGCCTCGTCGCCCTCGACGGCGCGATCATCGCCACCCAGGACGCGCCCCACCGTACTAACCGTAAGAGAGAAAACCATGACTTCTAACTATTCTGGCGTTACATTTGTTCAAATAAATCACATGCCAGAATACAGCCTTCACCCTCAATAGTTAAGCATTCTTTACGCTTTTTTCACAAATCGCCCATGCTATCTGCATCATTCCGAGTTATACTTAAATTAATCGAATAAAACGACGGGCGCGGATGCTCTAACATCCACGCCCGGCTGACCAGCAATGGAAGGATCAGTTCCACGATGGCTACTATAAATTCTACCTACAATTGCCCCGATTGCAACACGACCTGCACCCCCTGGACTACTGGCATCAGGTTCTACATCGAATGTAAAAACCCGACTTGCCCCCGTCACATGATTACGGTGGAAGTCGCTCACTGGCTGGTACTCACGCCGGATGAAATCGAGGCCCACAACAGTTCACACGTCACCTACGCCGTCGCCAAAGCCCGCGCTGAAGCGGCAAAGGCGGCGCAGTCATGAACCCCACCATCGCCACCTTCCACAGTAAACAATTCACCCCCGGCGACGAAGTGACTGTCACCGATCTGCCGGGAACTGGAACCGTCGTCAAAGTCGCAAAATCACTGTTGTGGGTTCAATACCCCAACGCAGTGCTGGCGGAAGTCGTTCTTCGTCTGAACGCCCAGCCGGTGAAGGCGGTGCAGCGATGACCATTAATGCCAGCTACAAGCCGCACTACGTCAAAGCCGCCGTCGGGCAGCAGGTTACGCAGGAACGCCAGCAGCTTCGTGACAGCGTTGCTCGTCCGGCAAAAGTCCGTCGCGCCGAATTCATCCGCCGCAATCTGAAAGCGGAAATCGCCGCCGGACGCTGCACCGTGACTCATCAGAACCATTTCAACAAAACCACCGTCACCATCATCGACTTGATCCACAAGGGCGGCAACTACTACACCGCCATCCTCGCTGACGGACGACACATGCAGTCCGGCGAGTGGGAAGGCGAACTGGATGTACAGTGGCAGCCGCAGCCGGTGAAGTTCTGGGCACCCGTCGTCATGCCCCATCCGCTCGATGCTGAACTGGGCACCGGACGTGAACCGGCCTTCACCTGGCAGCGTCATCCGGCAGTTGTGTACTACAAACCTGAATAATTCTCGCCATAATTTACATTGAAAAATTGACCGCAAAACAAAGCGCCGGGCGTGACAACCCGGCGCTTTTCATATCCATGTCTGTTCAGGCTTTCGCCGGATCGCTACTCGCGCTGTGGTGTCCGCTGATACCCGAATAGTGGCAGTCCCACTGATGCAGAGAAGCTGTGCGCGGCGCTGGAACCCTGAAAAACGCCCAGCAGTCCGCTGATGAATGGCAGTGCTTTATCGAAAATATCCGCGCCTTGCCCGAATAAGTCCTGATGTCCGCTGAACACGAACGCCAGATACACCGCCGTGACAGCCAGCGCCACCCATTCTTTCAGCGTATCCGCATTCAGGTTGTTACCCGGTATCAGCTTCAGCAGACTAACCACGCCGGACACCACTACCGATCCGGCGAAAAAGGTGAACACCGCGATCAATGCCGATGGTGTCGTCGGCACCGCATCCAACCCCGGTGTGAGCGGCGTTTCCTGCGCCATAACCAGTCCCGCGCCCATCAGCATCAGCCCGATGAGCAGCACCACCCAGAACAGGCGGTTTGGAATGAAAAATACACGTTCTTTCACTGTCTGAAATCCTCTTCTACTTGCCTACAACACTCGATTGAACAGGCATTGAGCCTGATTAATCACTTCAATTCTTCGGCGAGCAGCTCACCCACACCCGTCCGCACCGTTTCCAGCAGCAGCGCCACATTGTCCACCTGGTTGCTAAGCGCCTGTAGCCGTCTCAGTCGTCCGGCATTGCTGATTTTCCAGTTTAGGATGCCGCCGAACACCCAACCCTTAACGCTCAGGCTTTCAATGAATATCGGCAGCCAGTAACCCATCACGCCGTCGATACGCGCCATCCATGTCAGCTTCTCAGTCGCCGTCAGCCCATCTTCGCGGATGACCTGCGTCACATATGCTTTCGGCTGCAACTGGTACACGATGGTGCTGGAGAGTGACGGCCCGCTCCGCACATTAATCACGCCCGGATTTTGAAACGTGGCGATGATTTTTCGCGCATCGAAATCTGCCGGGAACACACTCGGCGCGGACGGTGCAGGCGGTTGGACGATGGGCGGTGGTGGTTCGATAACCGGCGGCTGAGTCACATCCGCTTCTTTTGCGTAGGCTTCCAGCGCTGTCTGAAAATCATTCGCCTCGCTCACATCGAATTGTTCCCATAAATCCGACGAGTGTCCCCATGAAAAAGTACACTGCCCCTCAACCACGCTGTCTTTGTAGATGACCTCATCCGCCCACTTCAACTGCTCGAAATAAGCCCGATCCACCGACCATTGCGGCATCCACATCTGCCACTGTGTCCGCAGCGACTTCCAGCCGCGAATGCTGTCATATCCCGGCGTTCTGAGCAGCGTATTCGCCCATCCCTTAATATCGCTCACATCGTCCATGCCATGTTCGGTCAGGATGATGCGCGGCGGCTGAATGCTCATCTCTGCGCAGGCTTTCACCAGAAAGTTGAACCGTCCGCAGTGCCACATCGTGATCTTGCTCACGTCGTCAGGCCATGTCTCACGCGGTATAAGATTTTTTCCGCCGAACGTTCCAGGCTGCACCCCGGCATTGTTCGGATACCCGCCGTACAGTCCGCTCGTGATGATGCCGCAGGCGTATTCATGCAAGCCCAGAATGAACAAATCGCGGTGCTGATCCAGCAGTTCCAGCATTCGTTTTGCCGCAGGCCAATCATCCGGCCCCGGATTGCCCACGCCCCAGTTGCCCACCACCAGCCGCACATTCTGTTTGACCGCCAGTTCCATCAGTTCGA
The DNA here is from genome assembly GCA_044226645.1 of Aggregatilineales bacterium. Classification (GTDB taxonomy): domain Bacteria; phylum Chloroflexota; class Anaerolineae; order Aggregatilineales; family Phototrophicaceae; genus CFX2. The sequence continues at coordinate 12,769 of JBGAGR010000034.1, read as the reverse complement.
CAGTCCATTGAATGGTCTTCTGATCGAACGCCGGTTCATTCGTGGTGTACAGCCAGACGCTGCCTTCCGCCTCTTTTGCCCGTAGTTCCATCCACCGCGCCGGAGTCACCTTCAGATGAACGTCGTCATCGCCGTTCGTGATGCCATAGTTTCGATGGATGACAATACAGTTTGGCAGCAATGCCCGGATTTCCCGCGCCAGCCCCAGCCCGTCCATCACCACCACCGCCGTTGGTTGGATCGCCACCAAATGCTGTTTCAGTCGCCCCACATCGGGCACATACTGCGCATGAATGTTGTAAGAAATTTTCGACTTCGTCATTTCAGTTGTCCATCGATCCAACTACGGGTATCTGAATGCAATTTCATCTTATCCTTATTAAATTGATACCACGCTTTTGTATCGGGTTTCCCAAGCGCTCGACCTGCCCCGCGCCAGTCCGCCAACATTTCGCGCCGATAAACATCCGGCATGGATAACGGCTCAGGGACAATCTTTAAATCCTGTTCGAGTTGTTTAACGGCATTAGGGTCTGGTTTCCACCATGTAAGGCTATCGTGCCAAACTAAAGCCGCGTCACGTCCGTCCAGTGTCGTCACTGTAATTTCTGTCATCCCGCCATCGTGCGATTGGAAGGTAAAGTTGGGGCGTGATTGATCGGGAATAAGCAGCCAGAATTGCCAATGATGTTTATTTCGCTTCTGGTGCAAATTCCACGCCCAATCAAATGCGGGACTTGGGTCGTATTGTTTCGAGCCATCTGGCTTATAAAAACAGCGTGCATACGGGAACCATTCATCCGGCAGAAACTTATCCCAATCGTGCAGGATGAGTATCCAAAGTGGAACTTTGAGTTCTAATCCCGCCACCAATACGAACCATTTGTGTCGCAGGACGTATTTTAGATATTGCCAATGTCTTCTCACGTCAAATCCTTCCGTTCGCGCAGTGCCTTCAATTGAGCTTCCAATCCGGCATTCGCAGCCCGCAGCGCCTCAGTCTCGTTCGCCAGCGGTGTCAGATGTTCCACATCCCGCTGCGCCTTGAATAATTCCGCCTCGCGCTCGTCCAGCTTGCCCTGTAATTCCATTATCTTGTTTTGCAGCTTCAGACTTTCGGCAGCAATATCCAGCGCCTTACGCTCATCCGTGTCCAACTTCTTCTTTGCCTTGCCACGTTTGACCGCCGGGATCAGAGGCCATATCTTGCTCACCAGCCCCACGCCCAGAATAATCCCGGCAGCCAGCCGCACCAGTGGGTCTTCATTGCTGCCCGGTATCGGTGGTGTCATTGCAGCGCCTTGAACCCATAACGCGCCGCCAGCACAATCACCACGCCCGCGAATAACAGCAGCGAAGGAACCGTCGGGCTGAGCCTCATCACGTACACATAACGGGCATTCGCGAAGGCGTACACGATCAGCGGCCCCATCAGCACGAAGAATGTCCAGAATGACCAGCGCCGCACCATCACCAGCAGCCCGCACACCAGCGCCACCAATCCGAACGCATCCTTGCTGATGTCCAAACTCTGCGCAACATAATTAGTCGTCGCCGCCGTCGATGTCAGGCTCAACAGGGTTGTCAGTCCCAAACCCACCGCCTGCGCCAATCCCACCATCCGGTAAATCAAGTCGTATTTATTGACAATAGTCTCGATCATCGTTTCCTCTTTCGCGGTTTATCCTGGTGAATGACCGCCCACCGCCATCGAAACAGCAGGTAGAGCGCCACTACCACCACCACATACGCCCCACAGTAATTCATCACCCACCCCGCAGCTTCACCACGAACAAACGCGGCTGAAATTTCGTGTAAATCGTTCCCGTTCCGGCGGATGGCACACGCCACGCCGTTTTCACTGTATGGCTGCCTGCCGCCAATGTGTAAATGTGAAAGAATGCTATCTGCGGTGTGACACTGCCGCCCGAAGGTGACACCATCGCCCCGTGTCCGCCCGTCCCGGATGTCCCCAACCGCGTCCCATCCATTTCAAAATCCAGATGCAGGTTGTTGATAATGCACGACAGCAGCACCAGCACTCGTCCACCTTCTGTCGTGAACGTCTTATTCCAACTGCTGCCAACAAAAGCCCATGTCGTCGAGGTCGTGGTCAAATCCGCCGCATCATTGGTTTCGATGTAACTGCTCACCACCGGCGTATGCAAGTGGGTTAGATTTTGCAGATATTTATTGACATCCGCCGCGACGGGCACGTTGCCATCGACATAGCCGGTCAGCGTATTCCACGTCATAGCTCCATCACCGCCATCCACGGCCTGCTGGCGACGTACAGCGTCCCGGTTCCCCCGCCATAGATACCCCAGATTGCTTTAAAAGTGTGCGTTCCCGGCGGTACCACGAACCACTGCATCCACCCCAGTCCCACGCGCACGGCTGAGGTTTCCAGTGCGTAGTCATAAAATAAATTTCGTCCGGCGTAGCTGTTTACATCATCCGCATTCACCATGTTGATACGCAGTGATGAAGTCGTGACGCTCGAACCGCCTGATCCATGAAAAGCCGCCACCACCAGCGATGGATTGCCGTAGGTCGTGATCGTCAACGCGAAATTCGTCCCGTCGATGTCCGCACCGCGATCTGCCGTCGTCGTGTAATCGCCGCCCGTGCCCGGATGCTGGTACTCGGCAAAATTCGGCAGATGCAAATATTCCAGATTGGCTTTGAGCGTATTCAGCAGCGCCGCTGGTGCCGGGTCTTGTGCTACGTATTCAACCGCGTCTGTCCAGCTCAAAATTCAAACGTCCTTAGCGCCAGACAGGCGTAATCTTTCCACACTTCCGTATTGCCCACCGTCTGATTTTCCACCTGCAATTTCAGGATGTGATCGCCCGCTGCTACATTTTCCAGTATGTCCGCGAAGCACCATGTTTCTTGAATGTTGGCGATGTCCGAGCAGCCAAATTGTCCTCTGGTATTGCCCCGCGCCACCCCGTCCAGCATAAAGCGGAACGCGCCCACACCGTTCGCCGCGCTGTGGCTGTAGCGCAGGAAGGCAATCGCCAGTATCGCATTCCCGCCGCTGCTGAAGCTGATGTTGTAGTAGCTCGTGTCGATGTCCGCCCATGACGCAGTGGATGAAAACGTCCATGCGCCACCTGCATTCGCCGGGCCGGGTGTCGCCACCAGCATCGGGTTTTTGACCAGATTGAGGTTCGTGGCGATGTTCTGGAACGTATTCGCCCGCTGCACCTTGCCATCGACGAAATCCGGGATAGTCACCCAATCAACCATCGTGCAGCACGATCTTTCTCAAATCCTCAATCGCCTGCGCCAGATCGTCCAGCTTCAGCTTCTTTTTATCGCTCAAATCCAGCGCCTTCAGCCGTTCCTTCGCCGCATCTCGATCCACTGCCCGCTGTTCACGCTTGCTCAACTGCGTCGGATCATGCTGCCGGATGATCGCCTCGACCAAATCCGCATCTTCATCCGTCGCGCTCACATCCGCCCGTACCACGATTTGCGTCCCGGTGTCCATTGAGACAATCTTGTCACCCAACACATTCTGCAATTCTTCATAGAGCCGTTCCGGGTTAATTTTCTTCGCCTGTGGCAGCTTCAGTTCCTTATATAGCCGTTCTTTAGTCGTCATGCTGCACCTCGTTCACTGGCCCACAATTGCCCTAATCCCGCCGCGTAGAATGTCACGGTGCCGGATGTACTGCGCCACTGCACCTTCACATTGATCGTCCCGGCGGCTGGCGCGATCCGCTTGATAATCGTCACGAAGCCCGTTGCACCCGGCGCACCCACACCGTCATTGTCCGATGTCAGACTGACGTATCCGCTGCCGCTGTCTACTAAAATATCGAACCGCGCGGTGGTACTCGTCGCTCGTCCCGTGAAAATAATTTCAATCGGCTTGCCCTGGCTGGTGAAGGTGATCGTAAACCCCGTCAAATCCACCATCGTCGCGCTCGACGTGGTGATGTTCGCAGCACCTGTACTCAGCGCATAACTCGCCCCCGGCGGACTGCGCAGGAAATCCAGATCGTCCGCCATATCAGTCAGTAATTCGGCGGTAATCTGGTCACTCGCCGCGAAATCCGCCACATCTGTCCATTGACTGGTCATAATTGCCTCAATACGCTAAATAGACGGACGAACTGACCGGGGTGGTGCCCAAAATCCAGGGCGCACGCAGCCGGTGCAGCGGATACAGCGAATAGGTGCTTTCCAATATCCCGGTTTCGTCCCAACTGTGATCTTCACCCACCACTGCGTAACTGCCGCTGTGTCCGGTCTGGTACTCGCTCACGCTCAGGCTCACACCCAACTTGATCGCCAGCATTTCAGCCAGCCGCGTGCTATCCACGCTCATCATCTTGAACGATTGGAATTGCCCGATATTCCCGCGATATAAATCCAGCAGGTACGCCGCGTAATTATTCGCCTCATCCTCTGTCGCAATCTGCCGCACATTCTTCTTCAGCGTTTCCGCCCCGCCGATCACACCTGTATCGGTATCCCGCTCGATGGTGAAACCGCCTGTGCTTTCCTGTATCGTGCCCTTCAGCGTCACATACACCCGGATATTGTGCGTCGCGCCGTTTTTGAGCTGGATCGTTGCCTGACCATTGCCCAGCGTCACTTCTGCCACCAATTTGCTCGATGCGCTGGCTGGCCCGGACGTAATCACCGCTGTCGATGCATCCGCCGTCCCATCGAACGGGTTTACCGCTGTCACCGTGATTTTCTTGCCCTCGGTGTATTCAAACTTCGCTGTGATCTTTTTCGACTTTCCGGCCCGCAGGAAGTAATTCACCCGGCTTTCCCACACTGTATCCGTCCGCGTCGATGGTGGGTGATAGGTAACAATCGCGTGGTTGTAGTACGGTTTATTGAACAGGTACTGCGAGTCATTCGACTTGGTGTTCAGATTGACCGTGATCGGCGAAGGTGCGACTGCCGGATCAATATAATGATGGCGGTTGTAGAAATACACCTTGCCGTTTCGATCAATGAAGAAGAAGCCCTGCTCGACTTCCAGCAGCTCTTCCAGCACCCGGCTCGACGGACTGTTCCCGCCCCAGCCTTCCGGGTTAATCGGTATCGTCGAAACACCCGTTTCCAGCGAGTACATCGCGCTCAAATCCGATGCGTAGCTCATACTCGCCTTCGACAGCGAAGCCACGCCCTGGATCGGTGTCGCTGCGCTCACGAAGCCTTTTTGCAGCACCGTCGCGATCACCGTATCAATCGTCACATCACCCGATAGCAGGGTGTTGAACGGCACTTTGTCCAGTTGGAAGCGTCCCTGCGCCGCCTTGATTTTCACGCTGCGCGGCCCGATCTGGCGCGTGTCCGGCAGAATATCCTCGGTGAAGCCAGTAAACAATCGCGTCCAGGTCGTATCTGCCCATGCCCGGATGTCCACCGTAATCCGTCGGCGCGGCCCAATGGCTCCGAACAATGGACTGCTGCTGTATTCCGGCGAGTACGTGCGATCAAAATTGTTAATCCTGATTTCCGCCGTGCCCTCGTCCATCCAGCGCTTTGTCCAGTCCCGCTGTCCCATCCTGATGTTGACGTTCTTCACCACACTGTCTAGCACGTCATACAGATTGGTGGTCTTTCCAATATTGAACCCACCCGGCGCGGCGCTTCCTGCCACAATCATGAACCCGGTCACATCGAACGTAACATCCGTCGCGCTGCTGTTTTTGGTAATCTTGAACGCGGTGGTTGTGCCGGAAGTCGTGAAGGTGCGTGTCACCTTCTGCCAACTGGACGAGATCGTGAAGCTGCCGCTGCCGCTGCTGTTTTCCATCGCGATATTGAACGACACGCCGCTGCCGGATGTGGCTTTGATCCAGAAAACCGCCGTGTAAGTGGTAGCGTTCGAAACAATAAAATCGTTGGTTGAGCCGGTGCGCCCAAAATAAGCCCCGGCGGTTGTGTTCGTGCCTGTCACGCAGTGCAGCAGCCGCAGCCCGTAATCGGTGTGTGATGTCGTGTACGACACCGCCGCGCTGTTGATGCCGCTTTTATTGACCGCATTCCAATGCAGGTTCACCAGCTCGGCATTACTGCTTAATCCGCTGTGCATGATATTCAGGGCATCACCGGGACGCGCGTCATAGCAAATGAAGAAATCGCCGTCCCAATCCACCCCCACCCGGATGTCACTGACTGGTGTCGCTGTCATGCTGGCCTCAGCTCGTACAGGTTCGGGCCGCCCTTGCGCACGATTTCATTAACAATGTCATCGGTACTCTGCGTCTGGTTGATAATGAACGTGTGCCCATTCCCGCCGCCGCCCCGTCCGCTGTCATAAGCTGATGCCTGTGGTGGTGTCAACACCTTCTCACCCGCGTGTAAATACGCCAGCCCATCACTTGCCATGTCACCGCCGCCCGCAAATCCCGGAACTACCGTATTGGCATTGACTGTCGCCTGAACCCCCATCGTCATTTCCTCGATAGAGGTCTTTAGCACATTTACGCCCACGTTCGCATTGACCACCACATCAAATGTCTGGTTAGTCGCCGCCGCCGTGACTGCCGCCTGGTACTGATCGGTGATGCTCTTAACATCAATGTCCATCTCTGCCGCCAGTGGGAGAAGTGCATTGAACGCCGCGCCTTCCGGGCCACCCGCTTCCAGCGCATCGGTCAGCAGTTGCTGCATTCTCAATTGTTGGGCTTCTGGCCCACCCGCCAGCGTCAATCCCAGTGGAATGAGCGCCTTAGCCGTTTCCACATCGCCGGAACCGATTGCCGCATCAATCGCCTGCTGGATAGCCGTCGGATCAGCGATCTGGCTTGCCAGCGTCCCCAACACATCTGTCCCTTGATCGGCATTCGCCTGCCCGGACGTGATGTACGTTATTAAGCTGGTATCAATCGTGATCGGCCCGCCGCTTGCCAGTCCGGCGTTGATGTCGCTCTCCAAACTCTTGGCAATATCAATCGCTTGAACCTTATTGCTGAGTTCCTGTAAAAAGGCCGTGTTCGCATCGACATTCACGCCCAGCCCGATTTGCACCTCTGTTCCGGTGATTTGCAGTTGCAGAATGAGTTCCTGCATATCACGGATGCCGCCGCGCACTTTCGCCGCGATGTCATCCAGCCCGGTTTGCACCGCAATCGCCGCCACCTGGATAACCGCTGGCAGCATCTCAAAAACGTCCTGCCATGCGCCTAGTCCGGCCTGTATAGCCGGATCATTCAGCAGCAGCACCAGACCGCCTATCGCCAGCGCCAGCAGCCCGATAGGCGACAGCACGAAGCCCACCACAGCACCCATGCCGGATATTGCCATTCCAAATAGGCTCACAGCCGAACCGACAATCGTCAGGCCACCGCCCAGAAGCCCAATTGCCAGTACGACACCGCCTATCGTCGAAGCCGTTTCCGGGTTCTTTTCCGCCCATTCAGTGAAGCTGTTGACCACGCCAGTCACTTTATCCACCAGCGGTGACAGCACATTGTCCATCAGCGGTGTCAGCCCGGTAATCATCAGCGTTTCGACAGAACCCTCTAGGCTGTCCACCTTTCCACTGAACGTGCCCATGCCTTTCGCCGCCAGATCGGCAGCGCTGGGCGCGGCATCCATAGCCGTTTTCATGCTGTCGATGCCGTCCTGAGCCAGCAAAGCATTCAGCGCCGTCACACCATATGAACCGGCGAGGTTCTTCATCGCCACTGCGCGTTCTTCCGGTGTCATCGCGTCCAGCGAGACTTTTAGTTCATCCAGCACCGTGTCAAAATCGCGCGTATTGCCGGATGCGTCATACAGTGAAACGCCCAGATCGTCGAATTGTTTTTTGGCTACATCGCTGTTGAAGTTCAGCAGCAGGCTTTTCAGTTGTGTACCGGCTTCAGCGCCATCAATACCCGCGTTCGCCAAAACCGCCAGCGATGCCGCCGTGTCGTCCAGCGATAGCCCGGCTGCCGATGCCACCGGCCCTACATTTTTCAGTCCGTCCGCCAGTGTGGCAACATCCGCCCGGCTTGCCAGCGCTGCCGATGCCAGCACATTCGCCGCCTCACCCGCCTGATCTGCCCCCATGCCGAACTGCGCCAGCGTAGTAACAATAATCCCGGATGCCTGATCGAGACTGATTTGCCCAGCCGCTGCCAAATCCATCGTGCCCTTCATGGCAGTCATAGAGTCACTGACGGACATGCCGGATTTCACCAGTTCCAGCATTCCATTAGCAGCATCCGAAGCACTGAATTTCGTGTCCGCGCCCAGTTGCAGCGCTTTTTGACGCACATCCTCAAGCTGATCGCCCGTCAGCCCGCCGAATGTTTCGAGCTGCGTCATGACATCTTCAAATCCGCTGGCAGCATCCAGCCCAGACATCGCCATATCAACGAACGGCTGTGAAAGTCCGCTGATTTGTGAGCCGGTATTGCTGATATTATTGCCCAGGTTCGTCGTGGCACGACCCGTCGCCACCATCGCCCCTGCGGCAGTGGTTCCAAAGGACGTTATTTTGTTATTAACCTGGTCAGCCCCGCGTGTGAAGCCGCTGGTATCGGCCCCAATCACCACACTCAGGCTGCTAACAACTGTACCCATGTCCCGCTTTCAAATAAAAGCGCCCCGTAAGGAGCGCTTTAAATGTTCCAACTTTTGAGTTCGCGGCTCGCCTTTGCCCGTCCCGTCCAGTAGCCCAGAATATCGTTCACATCCTGCACACTGTAGCCGTCGATTTCCGCTAATGAACGGCCTGTCATCTGATGCAGCTTTACGCGGGTGTACCGCCAGAAGAAGCGCTCTGGTGGGTGTTTGGTGGGCTTTCCGTAGATGATTTGACGGCGAACCGCTTCAGAAAATTTTCAAGCTGCTCTTTCCCGGCAGCCGAAAGTTTATTCGCCAGTGGACGGAACTGCGTGTAATACACCAGATCGAGATAACCTTCAGGATCGCGTACATCCTTCACTTCCGGGCAGGCCGTGACATATTTCGCCAGCATCTCGGCAATCAGATGAACATCAGCCCCGCTGATTTGCCCCACCAGCGCATCAAAGTCCTTCGCTTTAATCCTGCTCAGATCAAAACTGGCGAAGGTAATCGCTTCCGGCTTGTCATGGATCGCCTGCTGGAATGCCTTCCACAGCAGTCCCATTTCCTCGCCGAATACCGGAAAATCGTAGGTTGCCGGATCATCCGCTTTGCCCCAGGGACAGCGTGTTACCAGCAGCGGCGCGAGTTCCGTGAGCCATCCCATGCTTTGCCCGAACATCTTCGGTAAAATTGGCTCAATTTCCCGCACTGTCATCTTCGTCAGATCGAACTCAATACCGTCCATATCACCTCATTAAATATCCGGCGCTGCGGTAGGTGTCACCGTCGGCTCAACACCCAGTGGACAATCCACTACTGCCGGATCATCCCATACCGCCAGTACATGCAGCTTATCGAACAACACCACTTTCACCAGCACCGCCTTCAGCGCACCCACGTTCACCCGCAGCTCGCGCGGATGCTCACCCGGCTGGATGCTGAACGCGAACACCACTGTATCGCCCGTCTCGGTATCGCCATAAAACCGCGCATCTTCCGCCATCAGGGCGAACTGCCCATCGTAGCGATAGCTCACATCCGCCACCGCTCGCCCCGGATACGGCCCACGTTCCACGCACTGCACCCACATGTCAAATGTCGGTGTAGCGACATCCTGCGCTTGCACGGGCAGCAGCGCCATCACTGCCAGCGCTAGAAATAAAAGGTGCTTCATCTCTGGTTAAGTCCTCGCCTCGAACATAAATTCAGATTAGCACCAAAGCGCCTGCCATTTTCTAGAACGTCGCCGTCCGTCCGTCATAGACAAAATCATCCGCCGTATTATAAAACTCGACTTCCAGTTCCTTTTCCTTGTCATAGGTGTTGGAAATCGTGGACTTCTTCACCGTCGCACTGATGCCCCACTTCGGCAGTCCGGCGGTATTGCCCTTCCGCCCCCATACCAGTGTCCCGCTGTGACCCTCCACCAGCACCGCCTGAATAGCCAATCCAGTGGCATCGTTATCGACCACAATTTTCAGCTTCGGTGCAACCTTGAACAGTGTGGCGACTTCCTTACGCACTGTGCTGCCGCCGGACGAGCCATCCACTGTTTCCAGTTCAATCCCGTCCTCGAACGTGCGGTAATCGCTTTTCAGTGCCACGCCGTCGAATTCCGCGTAAAAATCCAGTCCCGTCAATACCGTCATGTTAAAACCTCGCTCACTCGAATGCGGTATACCCCGCCCCAATGGTAAATCTGCACGTTGTCCACCATCTCGGTGTACTTCACAATCGTCGTATGCTGCACCCTGTCAATCACATACGGATCGTCGATTACAAATGTCTGGTCATGTAATGCCGTCCGCAGCGCCCTGGCAATCAATCCCGCCGTCCGCAAATCTTCAGCCACGCCCTTAATCGCGTATCTGAAATCGCCCTGTTCCCGCACCTGCATGTTGGTATCCTGCCCGGCATTGAGCATGAACACCACATACGGCTTGTCCATCTTGTTGGCGAACTCATTGCCGATCCGCTTATTAACCAGCGCATTCAGCGGCGCACATGCCTGCAAGAAACTGTTCAGCCCTTTTTCAACCGCGTATTGCATCGCTATTCCAGGAACTTATCGAACACATCTGGCACCTGGCCTTCCAGCCACAGTGCCATTGGCCCCATGAACGGACGCGGCTCGATGGTGTCCGTCCCGAATTCCATCAGCTCGCCATGCGCCACACCCACATTAATGCTTTGGCTGAATGGCCCGGCATTCTCTACATTGATCGAATTGACGAGCGACGCTGTATCGCTGCGTGGTGGGTTTCCAGGCGAGCTGGCGGTGTGCTGGATAGTCCCGCGCGTGTAAGTGCGTCCCGTCGCCGGACTTTCGTGGATCAGCATAATCGCCTTATTCCGGCCCTCATTTGCCAGCACACGGATAAGTTGCCCCGCTCTCTGTGGTGCAGTCACCATTAGGGAAGGCAGTCGATTATCTTTAATCGCCACGCTGATTTTTGCGACCATTACTCGACATACCTCAGCGTCAGGGCATTCTCAACCTTGCTATCCTGATCGCCTTCCACCGTGTGTACATTCACATCGAACGTCAGCTTGAAATTGCGCGAGTCAAGCATGAAGCCCATCGGCATACCCACCGTTTCGAACTTCGCCGGATCAAACGCGATCACCACGCCTTCGCAGACGGTTACTTCCATCCAGTTATCCGGCATCAGCCTATCCTCATCAATCGCGCTCGTTTATCCGTCGCGTCCGTGTGGGCATCCTCAATCTGCTGAATTTCGTAGGTGTCGCCGTTCATTTCCACTCTGTCGCCGTCTCGCAAATCCGTGTCATACGGAACGATCAGCCGGAAGTACGAACGGCCTTCCTCGCCGTCACCCACTACGAAATCCCGGCCTTTGTCATTCAGCGGCAGGATACGACACGCCAGCGCTAAATTCACCGTTTCGAAACTATTGCTGCTGCCGCCAATTTCGTCCGCTGCATCCTGTGGACGCTTCAGCACGCACGTATCCTTGAAGAATGTCGCTGTCACCCGTCGTATACAGGCAATCTGCTGGCTGCTGGCTTGGCTCACGGTCTGCCGTCCGTATAATCCGCTTCTTCCGTCTGGGCACTGTCCGCACGGTAGGTATAGACCGCGCCGCCCACCAATCCGCCCACCCCGAAAACGGCCTTCATTTCGTCCAGCATCTTTTCGTAGCCTTGCCGCGCCGTTTCGTTGTCGATTTGCAGCCAGTCCGCTTTGAAGTTCGGCTGACTCAGCCGCCGGATGATGTAGCGTATCCCGGCGATGACCGCTTTTTCCTTCGAGCCTTCCTGTGTCACCAGCGAGGTGATAATCTCATCGCTCATGAAATTCTCGCCGTCCACTACATCGCCCGTGTAGAACCGCACGAAATCGACAGTATCCGTCAAATCTTCGGTATAGGTGAACGTCACGTCATGTCATCCCAAACAATCGTCGCCGTCACCCCATCGGCATTGTTCGCCTGGGCAATCGTCACAATGACGTAATCCGCCACCGCAATCAATTCGCCCATGCCTGTGATGTCCGTTCCGGCCTGATTTTTTGCCTGCGCCATCGGATAAAACCATCCGTCTGTGGCTGCATTGCTCACGGTGAGGATGGGCATCGCTGGCGAGTTATTTTTCTCGGCAATCGTCACATCCGTTGTGCCCGCCGGTGGACTGTCCAGATACGCCAGATGCACACCGCGAATATGCCCTTCAATAACAACTGACGAGGTTGCGTTAGCTGTAGCCGTACCAGCACCGCCCGTCGCGCCCGTCGCCGTGATTGTTGTGCGTCGAATTGCCATGTCTGCCCGCCTTTAGAAAAGGACGGTTTTATCCGCCCTTTCTTTCAGTATGAATTAGGTGTGGATTTCCACCATGACACCGCTCAGGTCTGCACCTGTCACAGCGTTCATGTTGCCGAACACCGCTACCTTGTCAGTAGCATCCCACTTGGCGAAGCCCAATCCGGCGCAGTCCTTCAGGACGAAGCGCTTGTTGTTGCTATCGAAGTCCGCTGGGATAGAAAACGCTGACAACAGCGATGTTTTGGTGTTGAGGAAAAGACATCGATCAAAGATGGTGTAACGATCCAGCGCAGCGTTTGCCGAAAGTTCGACCATACGTGCATCGTTGTTACCCGCGTTCATGGTGAAGTGACAGTTGCGAAAGATGTTCCGTCCGCAGCCCGTCCCGTTAATCAACAGCAAAGCCACGCCCGCCGCTGCATCAATCGTGTCCAGACCAATCGTGC
>JBGAGR010000033.1:0-40095 GCA_044226645.1 Aggregatilineales bacterium | reverse complement strand
AGCCCTGAACTGACAACGAACAGACCAATGTCTGATAACGAGGAGTTACGAACTGTGGTTGTAAGACAACGGCGGCGTGTTGATGCGCCTGCTGCACCCAGCTACACACGAGCGGACGTAGAAGCACTGAGCGCTCAGAAGAATGAGCCACAGTGGCTGCGTGAAAGTCGTCTCGCCGCCTGGGAACTCTATGAAGATATGCCGATGCCCACACTCAAGGATGAGGATTGGCGGCGTACCGATTATCGTCATATCCGCTGGGAAGAGGCGGACAAAATGGTTAGCCCGAATGGGGCAACATTCGAAAGCATCCCTGTAGCGAATCGCGAACCACTCATTGGCGATAGTCAAGGCGGTTTGCTGGCATTTGTGGATGGCAAAGTTGTTCATCATGAAATTGCTGAGGCGCTTACGCAGGAAGGGGTCATTTTCACTGACCTGATGACCGCCTGCCGTGATTACCCTGAGTTGGTACGCCCAAACCTGATGACCAAAGCAGTTCATCCGGGAGAAGGCAAATTTGCGGCGCTTCATGCGTCATTGTGGACACACGGCGTGTTTCTGTATGTCCCACGCGGGAAGGTAGTTGAACTACCGCTGCATATCGTGATGTATAACACCTATGATGGCGCAAGTCTGGGACATATCCTGATTGTGCTGGAAGAAAATTCACAAGCGACAGCACTGGTCGATTACGCATCAGCAGATGGCAAGGCACAATCTTCGTATGTTGGCGCAACCGAATTACTGGTTGGTGATGCGGCAAACCTGCAATATGTCAGCCTTCAAAATTGGAATCGCCAGACCTTTGAATTCAGCTATCAACGCGCACAGGTCGGACGCGATGCGAATCTCGATTGGATTATGGGCACGATGGGCGGGCAGCTCGTAAAGGCCTATCTGGAAATTGATCTCATCGGCAAAGGCGCGAACGGGCGTATGTCGGGCTTCTTCTTCGCCGATGAAGATCAAATCTTCGATATGGACACTCAGCAAAATCACAACGCACCATTGAGCGTGTCGGATTTGCTGTTCAAAGGCGCAGCGAAAGACAATGCACGAACTGTGTGGCAAGGGATGATTAAGTCGCTGCCGAAAATGCAGAAAATCGACGGATATCAGGCCAGCCGCAATCTCGTCCTGAGTGATGATGCGCGGATGGATGGCATTCCCGGCCTGGAAATCGAAGCGGATGATGTGGCTTGCTCACACGCTGCGACCTTCGGTACACTAGAAGAAGAACCCATCTTCTACTTGATGAGCCGGGGAATCGAACGTCCGACTGCCGAACTGATGGTCATCGACGGATTTTTCGATGAACTACTGCAACGCATTCCTTTCGAGCGCGTCCGTGACCGCTTAAAGGCTGCTATGGAAGAAAAGATCGTTGGATAACTGACGATCTTCATGTAGAGATTCATGAGGCGCGTCAACTAAGCAGGACGCGCCTTTTTGTTGCTATAGGAAAATCAGTTATGACACTTGACCGAACCCTACCCTACGATGTGGAAGCAGTCCGCGCGGATTTCCCGATTTTGCATCAGGAGCATCACGAGGGTGTTCCGCTGATTTATTTGGACAATGCAGCGTCCAGCCAAAAACCACTCAAAGTGATTGAAGGGTTGGACGAATACTACCGCATGTATAATGCCAATGTGCATCGTGGCATTCACAAGTTGAGCGAAGCTGCTACCAGCGCCTACGAACAAAGCCGTCTGCGAATCCGAAAATTCATCAACGCCACCAGCCGACGGGAAATCATCTTCACGCGCGGTACAACGGAAAGTATCAATCTGGTGGCACAAACATGGGGGCGTGTCAACCTGAAACCGGGCGATGTCGTTCTGTCAACCGTCATGGAGCATCATTCGAACATCGTCCCCTGGCAAATCCTCGCGGCGGAAAAAGGCTTTACTATTCGCTATATCCCACTGCTGCCGGATGGAACGTTGGATATGGAAGCCTTCGCCAAAATATTGCATGATGAGCCAGTCAAACTGGTCACAGTGATGCACGTCTCAAATGTTCTCGGAACGGTCAATCCAGTTGAAACGATTATTCAGCAGGCTCACGCTGTCGGCGCGAAGGTATTGGTCGATGGTGCGCAGAGCGTCCCCCATATGCCCGTTGATGTGCAGGCGATGGATGCAGATTTCTTCGCCTTCAGTGGTCACAAGATGGTGGGGCCAACCGGGATTGGTGTGCTATACGGCAAACGTGCCCTGCTGGAAGCCATGCCCCCCTGGATGGGTGGCGGCGATATGATTTCCACCGTCAAGCTTGAAGGCAGCACATGGAATGATCTGCCCTATAAATTTGAAGCTGGAACGCCTGCCATCGCCGAAGTGATCGGGCTAGGATACGCGGTGGACTACCTGAGCGAGTTGGGGATGGATAAAATCCATGCTCACGAGCAGATTATCACCGATTATGCGCTAGAACGGCTGGCGGAAGTGCCCGGACTGACGGTTTATGGGCCAGAAGCGGCGAAAAAAGGCGGCGTAGCGGCATTTAGCTTTGGCGATATTCACGCCCATGATGTCGCGCAACTGCTGGATGCTGAAGGGGTCGCCGTTCGTGCCGGACATCACTGCGCCATGCCGCTGCACGATTATTTGAAGGTCAACGCTACAGCACGCGCCAGCTTTTATCTATACAACACACTCTCAGAGGTTGACGCGCTGATTGAGGCGTTGTATAAAGCGAAAAAGACATTCGCACTCTAGAAGGAGTGGCACTATGGACATGTACCGCGAAGTTATCCTCGATCATGCGCGTAATCCGCATCACCCCGGCATTTTGAATCCGGCGGATGTGGATCACGAGGAACATAACCCGCTGTGCGGAGACCGACTGCGGCTGACGCTGCGGCTGGATGAAAATAAGCGCATCACCGAAATCGCCTGGGACGGCAATGGTTGTGCGATCAGTCAGGCTTCCGCCTCGATGCTGGGCGATGAAATCATCGGCAAGACGCTGGATGAAGTCACACAAATGACCAAGGACGATATTCTTGAACTGATTGGCATTCCACTGACCATTAACCGGGTGAAATGCGCCCTGCTCTCATTCAAAACGCTGATTATCGGCACGCAGGGACTCGCTGAATGGCAGAAAGTCGAAGACAAGGACGACAACTAACATGGCAGATTTTGTTACCGTTGCAACCTCTGATGAAATTAAACCGGGCGAACGATTAGTCGTAGAATTTGGGCGCACCTGGGTCGCCATCTTCAATGTCGATGGCAAGTATTATGCGATTGAAGACCTGTGTACCCACGATGATGGGCCACTGGCTGAAGGTGAACTGAAAGGCTGCATCATCGAGTGCCCACGTCACGGCGCGACCTTCGACATTACCACAGGTAAAGTCCTCACTGCTCCGGCACTGGTGGATGTCCCGGCCTATGACGTGCAGGTGCAAGGCAATGACATCCAGATTGCTCCGCGTTAATCACCGAGCGGCTTGACGATAAACTAATGCCCATTTCATGTGGGCATTTTCATTTTTGGCAGGATGATAAACATGATTTTAGAAGAACTGTATCAGGGACGCACATTAGTTTTAGGTCATCGCGGCGCAAAAGCCTATGCGCCGATGAATACCATTCCTTCTTTCGAACTGGCACTTGAACAAGGCGCGGATGGGGTTGAGTTGGATACGCACCTTACCAAAGACAGACATCTGATTGTGCTGCACGATTTCACCGTTGACCACACCACCAATGGACACGGCTACGCCAGAGACATGACCTTAGCCGAAATCAAAGCGCTGGATGCTGGCAGTTACTTTGAGGCGAAATTTGCCGGAACACGTATTCCGACACTGGATGAAGTTTTCGAGGCTATCGGTCAGCGCACGTTTATCAATGTCGAGATTAAATCGGAAACCGTCGATACCGATGGCGTTGAACAGGCCGTCGCCGACTGTATCTTACGGCACGATATGAGCAAGCGCGTGATTGTATCATCATTTAACCCACTGGCATTACAACGCTTTCGGAGTATATTGCCTGCGGTGCCCATCGGGTATCTCTATTCGCCGGACTGGACTTTTTATGCGCAGGTTATGGATACCCTGCCCCACGAGGCGCGGCATCCGCTGCACAGCATGATTGATTCGCCAGATGTAATGATTGAGGCACTGCGTGGCTAAACTCTGGTGGCGGCTGGTACGCTTCGGTTTCCGCTTGTTCTACAACGAAATGGCCTTCACCTATGATATGGTAAGCAGCATCGTTTCGTTGGGAGCATGGCGCTGCTGGCAGCGTGCCGCGCTCAAACACCTGATTGTTCAAAAAGACAGCGGTATCCTCGAACTGGCACACGGCACAGGCAATCTGCAACTGGATTTACATGCAGAGGGTTACACCAATGTTGTAGGCTATGACCTATCGCCGTTCATGGGGCGCATTGCCAGCGGGAAAATGCGAGGAAATGGTCTGAGTCCCAAACTGGTGCGCGGCATGGCACAAGAGCTACCCTTTGCGTCGGGAAGTTTTAGCGCGGTCATCAGTACATTCCCAACCAATTTTATCGTCGCGCCAGAAACACTCCATGAGGTCTACCGAGTCTTGCAACCAGGTGGACAGTTCATCATTGTCCCCAATGGCATTCTGACGGGTGGCGGTGTGACAGAAGCCGGATTGGAATGGCTGTATAGAATTACCGGGCAGCGCGAAAGTGGTTCGCTTAGTCTGAGCGAATTTTTCGCCGAGTATGGATTCGAGGCAACCTCCATTCAGGAGAATTGTCCACACAGCATTGCACAGGTCATAGTGGGGCGAAAAAAGGTCTAGCTTTGGCAAAAAACCATGCTATAATTTTGGTATATGGTGACTATAGCTCAGTTGGCAGAGCGTCTGACTGTGGCTCAGAATGTCGTGGGTTCGAGCCCCATTAGTCACCCCAAAATTAAACACCCTCTGACACTTCATCAGAGGGTGTTTCTATTCTTAGGCAAAACCGGGGAAGAAATCCCTCTTGATATGTTCGCGCTTGACACCCATAACACCGAGCACGCTCTCGAATTCAGTAACCATCGCGTTCGGACCCGATAAGTAAAACAGGCAGTGTTGATAATCCGGTACTTCGTTTTTCACCATTTGTGCGGTGATGTGCCCCACCTGTCCACCCCAATTCGCCGGAATTTTGCTGCGCCCTGTTAGTGTGTATATCACTTTAAGCCCTAACTGCTGCTGCGCCTGCTCAAAAACATCCTTATAGACAATTTCAGAAGGCGACTTATTGGCATAGAACAGTACAATCGGGCGTTTCTGATGCGTGTCCAGCAAATACTTAATCATGCTGCGGAATGGGGTAATGCCAATTCCACCAGCGATGAATACGCACTTCTGGTTGGGGTCATCCGGCAGCACGAAATCGCCAGCCAACTGCGCTGCCACGATTTCATGATCTTTATCTTTATCCAGTGCCAGCATCGACTGTTTGAATGAACTCGATTTTGGATAGAACTTTACCCCTAAAATCAAGTTTGTTTCCGTCGGGGACGATGCCAGCGTGAAATAACGTCGATTGCCCCGGCTGTCAGGATTATCATGCCCTAGTGTCCATTCCATGTACTGTCCCGGTGCAAACGCCAGCTTCTTTGTGGGGGCAAAGACAAAATCATAAACATCCGGCGCGATCTGGACTTTATCGCGCAGCTTCAGAACCAATTTCGTCTTCGGGCTAACGATGTAGGCATACACATTACCGATCAAAATCGCTAATTCCGGGGTCAGATAGATGCTTCCCAGACGCAGTTGTGGCGAAAACAGGATACCTACCAGAATCCCATAATAGGCTTGCAGGCGATTGGTGTGCGGTGCTGTCAATGGCTCCGTCAGAATTACAAAGGCGAAAAACATGAGCGGTGAGGACACCACAAGACTCTGCAAAGTCACGATGAAATCCACATTGGAGAGGATGCCAAGCATTAATGTAGTCAGCAGAGTCGCGCCCAAAAAGCTGGCCACCAGATCAAAGCGCCGGATTTTTCGAACAAGCAGCAGACCGCCAATCAGCACAAACGGCAGCATAGAGGCACTACCAACCCACCAGCTTGCAGTCTGACCAATGGTGAGTGCGGTTAACGCCACAGCAAAGGCCACCGGATTAAAAATATGCTTGCCGCTGATCGCCAGGATGTATTTCGAGGCCATTGCCCAGATGCCCACCCAGAGCAAGAACAAAAGATCGTGAGTACCAGCCGCCGGGGTAATAATCAGAGCCAGAATGAGTGCGGAAATGTAGGCCGACTCGACGTTTGCTGGCACTTTGAATGTTTTGGCGAAAACCATATTGATAATGCCACAAACACCAACCAGCAGCAGTGTCGATAACAACAGACTGGCGGGATCAAATGGCAGTGCTCTAGTAAAGCTCAATACCAGCGCCGCAACCAAAAGGCCTATCAGGTAGTAAAGCACCAGTCGATACATCGTAATGCTGTTCAGCATATCATCAATAAAATCAAACATGGCTGACATACTCCTCAAAACCGGTTGTCATGGTGGCGCGACCATTCCGATCAATCGAATAGCCCTCGAAACCTTTGAGACTCTCGATGAAGTAAATTCCTTCGCTACCCATTGCAAAAGCGGCGGTAGCGAAACGATCCGCCTCGTAAATATTGGAACCGATTACAGTCAGGCTCACGATTTCCGTTTCCAAAGGGTCATCGCTCTTCGGGTTATAGATATGGTCCCCCCGAATATATGTCCCTGAGGTTGCTACACCGCGATTAGTCACCGAGACTACTTTCACAATTTCATCAATATTGAACGGATTGCGGATACCAATCTGCCACTTCTGACCCTCACCATTTTTCCCGTAGACCTGAATGTCGCCACCTGCGTCCACGTAGAAATTTCTGAAGCCTTTTTTGCGTAAGAGTTGTGCCGCATTGTAGATCGCCCATCCCTTCACCAGCCCGGATGGATCGTATTTGCCTTTGCGGAGAATATCGAAATAGCCGTAAGTTTCCTCACGGGTTTTATCCGCCAGCAGGAATACAGTTTTCATATCCTTACTGGCTTCCGGTAAACCCAGCTTCCCCTCATTAATTTGTGTGATTTCACTGGTTGCCTTATAGGTGCTGAATTTTTCATCGATGTATTCAAAATAGATATAGATGTCGTTTATGTGGGATTCCGTGACCGACGGATCAATTACCTCAATCATCACGGGCATCCCCATCAGGATACGAGTCTGTTTCACTAGACATTCTTCGCTTTGTCTAAAGCAGATTGCAGGGATTGAATAAAGGCCTGACTGGTCAGGGTTG
Organism: Aggregatilineales bacterium; assembly: GCA_044226645.1. GTDB lineage: Bacteria > Chloroflexota > Anaerolineae > Aggregatilineales > Phototrophicaceae > CFX2. Next base: position 32,807 of record JBGAGR010000033.1, on the reverse strand, counting down.
CGCCTGAAATAATGTTCACACGAGCACTTTGCGCCTGAATAGCTTCGCTGGTTAACCAGGGCATCGCCTGAGAGTTAATGTAGGCTGAGGTGCGGCGATCATGCGGGTAATCGAGAAACTGAACATCAGAGATTTTGCCGTTCTGGATGGTTGCCTGTACTTCGACATTACCCCAATAAGCATCGGTTATATTGCCGGTAAACTGGCCGTCCTGGTAGGAATTTGTTATGGGGTTGCTGCTGATATTGTTGGTCGATGATACGGACGAAGTGGGATTTTGCAGAGCTGAGTTCGATGCCTGAGAGCGTGAGGAAGGAACGAGAGTAGCCGTTATCGAAGCGTCTGCCCCGCCCGTTAAGCGTTCTCGAATCGCATAGGCCGCAAAGGTAAATACGACAAGAGAGGAAAGCGCCAGTTTTTTCATTGCCTGAGTAGAAATTACGAGGATTTGGTCAGATTGGTTACTCTTGTTCATGATGATTCCCGTTTCGTTTTCTTGAAGCATTCTTATTCTAATAACATCCGCAGTGCAGAGTGTTAACTCAACCTATAGACAACTTAAATTTACCTTAAATGATTCGCGCCCAAAGTCTTGAGAATGAGAAATTGGAAATAGCAAGCAGAGAGCATGAGGAAACGGATAAGATTAGCTGAGAAAACCGAAAAAGCAGCATCTCAGCTTATGAAACAGAAAGTTGTTTATGCAATTTCGAAGGGGCAGCACCTATTAAGTCGGGCGGCGGATTTTCAAGCGTTTGCGGCGCAATCTGAGCCGCAGACCGATACGAAGCGGGGCTTCTCCGACGGGTTCGACTGGCATCGGCAAAGTTACGGTCTGTGGGTCTACGCCGAGGCTAACGGCCTGCATCTCCTGTGTTTGGCTGGGACGTGGCAAGCCAAAAACATCGAAAATGCTGACTTCAGATGTATCCATCTCAGCCAGGTCATCGGTAGAAAGAGGGCGACCCTGAGTTGAGGATGTGGTTGTCGTTGTGAAGGAGAGAGTTTCTTCGGTCTCTTCTTTCAGACTACCCGGAACCGATACTTCCAGCACTTCCCGCATGACCTCAGAGCGATCTGGCACAACCGCTTTATCGTCCTCGGTTGGCGCGAGGTCAGCCGCCACTGACACAGTTTCGATAGGTGCAGTTGGTTCGGACACTGGAGCCGATTGTTTAGGGGCTTCAACCGTCGTCTCCGCAGAAACAATCGCAGGTGGAGTCACTTCGATAGGCGGCATGACAGACACTTCCGGGGGGACAGGCTGTGATACACCCGGCTTTTCAGCGGGTGCCTCAGACAACTCGGTCAAAAACGCGGGTTCATTGACCGCCGTATCCAACTTAGCCGGAATACGTGGACGTGTATCTTCATCTGAAATCGGTGGTTCGATTATGACCGGGCCACGCAAAGGTTCTGCGGGTGTTTCTGATTTGGTCGAAGGATGACGTGGTTTGTAATTGGAGCGCGCCTCATAATCCGGCGCATCCTGCATCAGGGACTTTATTTCATGCGGTCGAGCACTCTTGCCAGATTTTTGGATGGCTGACCAAAGAGAGCGCAGGCTGTCAATCATCGCGCCTTCGATTTGGCGTTTGGTCGCGATGGCGTTGCGAATACCACCCAGGAGGCCGCCCATCTCATAGCTGAATGTCCACTGAACAATCGTGCCTTCAGCAATTTCCTGTAAACGAATACGGCCTTTGCTTTCGCGGAAAGGCGCGCCGTCTACAAAGGTATATTCATACCCTAACTTGTCATACCAGGCCGTGGCTTCCACCACATAGGAACGTCCATTGGTCGTATCATAACGCCAGCGAACACCTGCACCAGAATGGCGAGTGGAAACAAAGGAAAGATTGGTACAATCCACTTGCCAGGTGGGGTTAGTGGCAATATCGCTGATATATTCCCAGACCGTTTCCTGGGAGGTCGGGATGAGAATACGATGATCTAAAATATTCATCCGAGGCCGCTATTGTGATATATAGTTCAAACAGACAGATTATGTTACACTGGCTACGGAAAGAATTGTACCACAATCGACCGTTCAGATACAATTTGAGTGACAGGACATACTCTTGCCCGGCCCAACGACAACTTTCGGTTTTATTCTAGCAACCTTATTCGGCGCAGTTTTCCACCTCATCATGGGGGGAGACGCACGACGGCTGGCACTATTTCTGCTGGCAGGATGGGTGGGTTTCGGGCTGGGGCATGTGCTTGGAGCCGTATTTGGCATTAATATCCTGAATATCGGAACTCTACATATTTTTACGGCAGCCATAGGGGCACTGATTGCCCTCTTTGTCGCTCACTTCTTGACTTCCAATCGCACACGCAACCAACCAACACGGTGAAGGAGTGCTATGACCGATAACATACCCACAGCCAGTGGAGAAAATACCTCTCAAACGATAGCAGAGAATGCGCAAGGTCGATGGAGTGTTCAGCGAATTGCCATTCTGGGTGCTGGCACGCTTGGCGGGATTATCGTCGCTATTTTTTTGATCGGGCTGGCTTTCGCTCTGTTCAGCGATTTTGAGGCAACAGCAGCTCGTGTCGAAATCATTAAGAACACGATCATCATCATCATGACTCTGGAAGGTCTGCTGATTGTCGCTGCTTTAGCTATCTTAATTGTACAAATTGGTCGGTTGGTTAACCTGCTGCAAAACAAAACCAAACCCGTTCTCGAAAATGCGCAGGAAGTCGTCAACAGTGCAAAAGGAACCGTCGAGTTTGTCGGTGAAAATGTCACTGAGCCAATTGTCCGCATCGGTTCGTTCATGGCAGGCGCGCGGGTGGTTGTCAGTGAGCTAGGTGGAATTCGGCGGGCAATCCGCAAAAATGGGAAAGAGAAGAGCCATGACGAATCGTGACGATGGACTAGACAGCGGTCTGCTATTTTTCGGTTTTCTGGTCGGGCTGGTGATTGGCAGCATAGCAGCCTTATTCAAAGCGCCGCGAAATGCTGACCAGATGCGCCAACAAATCAGTGATAGTGGCGATGCACTGCGCAATAAACTTGAAGCAGCGGTATCAGCAGCCGATCCATTAAGTGAAAGTCTGGCAGAAGGCAAGGCCGCTGCCCAACGCCGTCGCGCTGAACTGGGATTAAACCGCAGTAATTAGCCGTGTTGGGCTAAGGCAAGAATATTGCCTTCTGAATCCTTGAACCATGCCACCTTGTCCGCGCCAAGAATAGCAATATCGCCTTCAAATTTCATTCCGGGCATATCGTAATGTTCAAATAATACTCCTTGGTCTTGCAGACTATGCACGTCCGCGGCGATGTCCTTGGTAATCCACGTTACAAGGGAATACTGTCCTGCTCCTGCACTGTTGGACTGCACCAGCACAAATCGAGTACTGCCCGATTCTAACAACCAGCCACCGCCCCCTTCACCAATGGAGGTTAAACCCAGTTTCTCAGTGTAAAATCCTCGTGCGCGGGACAAATCGGCAATCGGTATAGCGATATTCAGACGTAGATCGGTGAGCATAATAGAAAGCCTCGGTTGCAGCACATTTGTTCGTTGTAAGGCATTATAGCATGAATCACATCAATCGTTCGGGGCAAGTATGGTAAGTGCCTGTGGGATGCTGGCGAGGACATCACCGGCGATAACGCTGCGGGTGTTACCATACTTCAACGCTGCTTGCTCCCCCGCCAGACCATGCACATAACCGCCCACAACGGCTGCTTCGAATGGCTTTAGTCCCTGCGCCAAAAACCCAGTGATGAGACCAGCCAATACATCACCTGTCCCCGCGGTTGCCAGCGCATCCGTCTTAAACGGCAGTACAGCCATCCGACCATCCGGTTCCGCAATTAAGGTATGCGCACCTTTCAAAACGAGCACAACACCCCATTGGGCAGCCTTTTCTGCGGTAATATGCCAGCGATCTTCTAAAACGTCTGCCGTTTCCATCTTAGCCAAACGTGCCATCTCGCCGGGATGAGGCGTTATAACAGTGTGCGCTGGCAGCAGTTTCCACCAATCTTCAATTTCGCTCAACAGATTCAATCCGTCAGCATCAACAACCAACGGCGGCAGTTTTTGTTCCGTTGAATCCGATTCTGTAGACTCTGTATTTGCTGACGTAAAACCAATGGCTCGCTGCGTCGACTTTTTCTGTCCCTCTGAAGCACCTTCAAACAGCGCCAACAGTAAATCGCGTGTAGTGCTTTCCCTGCCCCACCCCGGCCCTAACAACAAAGCGTCATAAGGTTCGGATTCCTTTCGAATCATCGGTGCAGCGGCAGCGGATACGATACCCATGTCATGCGGCAATAGCAGCCAGGTCGGCTCCAAAAATTGTGCACTCAACATGGCAACAACGGGCCCCGGCGCGCCCACTGTCACCAAACCTGTTCCGGATCGATAAGCCGCCATCGAAGACAATCCCGCTGCGCCGACATAATTGGTCGAACCCTGCGCATCGACTACAACTGTCTTTTCGGCTTCCAGTTCGGGCAAATCCGCCGGAATGCCAATTGTAGAAACATGAAGCTGTCCAACTGCTCCTGCGCCAGGAAATTCGAATAATCCGTGTTTAGCTGCAATGAACGTAACTGTTTCATCGGCCTCAATAGCATTTTTATCCAGTGCGCCGCTGTCGCAGTCCAGTCCGCTAGGGCAATCTACCGCGACAACATAGGGACTCATGAGAGGAAGATTTTCAGGCACAGCCGGGTTAATGGTTTCATCCTCCTGATGGATGGGTTGCTGGTCGTCATGCAGGGCTTGCTGGACGTTGCGCAGGACTTTGGCAGCATCACTGCGAAATGGCAGCTTTACACCGATGCCGAATAGCGCATCGATGACAACATCAGCGCTGGCAACCATATTGCGTAATACACGGAAATCGCGGTCATCTTCGGCAGCAGCCACGAACAAACCGGCATCGCGCACCATCTTAAAAATCGGATCATCATCAACACGCTTCTTGAGGAGATAAAAGCGAACCTGTGCTGCACTTTCTTTGGCAATGACCGCACCGGCAACTAACCCATCTCCACCGTTGTTGCCCGGTCCGACCAGCACTGTCACACGTGCATCGGGTCCATTAGCGAGAATCTGAATCACCCGCAGTGCAACTGCGTGGCCTGCGTTCTGCATCATCATATCGTAGGTCAAACCGCTTGCATCTGCGGCTTTCTCGATTTCCCGAACTTTTTCAACCGAAACCACTTTAAGCATAGTCAATACTCCCATCTATTCCGAAGAGATTATAACAAGCGATGGGTAAACAAAAATCCAGCTACCCGTTTGGATAGCTGGATTATTCGATTCGATCTTCAAGGAATGAAGACTAATAATCGCGGCTGACGACCATCTGAGCCAGTTCCACCAATGCCTGTCTATCCGGCGAATCTGGTAGTACACTCAGGCTGGCAATCGCCAGTTGCGAAAGCTGTTGTGCCTGTCGATGGCCTTCTTCAACCGCATCACCCTGAGAGAGCCTTTGGCGAATCAAATCCATCGGATCTTCCGGCTTTTCTTCTTCAGCGACCGCCACACCAACCGTATGCTGTCCATTGCCGTTATGAGCTGCGGCGTAACCCCGTCCCTGTGCCAGATCAATCCCGGCAGTCTTACCCAGTTTGGCAGTATCACCAGTCAAATCCAACAAATCATCGACAATCTGAAACGCCAGACCGACATTAAAGCCATACTGTCCCATGGCTTCCACGACAGATTCATCCGCTCCAGCCAGTCGCGCACCTAGAACACCCGCTGCCTTAAACAACGCAGCAGTCTTCCGGGCGATAATCTGGTAGTAAATTTCGCGGGTGAAATTTTTCTCTTTGACGGCACTGGCCTGGAGCGTTTCACCTTCGACCAAAGCTACGGTGGCATCTGCCAGCACGATATTCAAATCTTTATAGGGAGACATGAGTTCGTAGACTTTGGTGAAGAGAAAATCGCCCGTCAGGAGAGCAAAAGTGCGCCCCCAGATAGCATTCACCGAAGGACGACCACGCCGTACTACGCCATGATCGTTAATATCATCATGGACAACGCTTGCGGTATGCACCAGTTCGAGCGCTGCGGCTACCGGAGCCGCGTAATCGAAATCAGTGCCACCGAGCGCCTCATAAACCAGCATCAGCAGACGCGGACGAACACGTTTGCCCCCTGCCGAAACAATATGGTGACTGGCATCGCGGAGGGTTTTCACATCGCTGTTGATGACCGTCAACATGATGTTATCGACTGCTTGCATGGCCTCTGTTATGGTCATGGGAAGTATTCGCCTTATCTCTGGAAACTTCGTTTGTTACTTTCAGAACAATCTAAATATATTGTACAATGAACATCAGGTAGTGTCAACGAATCACGCTTGCGATACTCGCGCTCCCTGTGGGGCAATCTGGGTATGCCGCGCCGTACTGCCTATCCCGGCATCATCATAACCTGCTTTCATAGCTTCTGCGACTTTTTGCGCTGTAAATTCGCTATCACACACGGCGCATAACGAAGGCCCTGCCCCGCTAATCACCAACCCCAAAGCGCCAGCCTGTTTGGCAATAATGCGCATCTCCATAAGCAGCGGCATCAGATGTGCTCTGGCTGACTCAACTACGCCATCGGCTTCCATCGCGTGTGCCATCGCTTCCAAATCCTCGCGATACATTGCGTCTATCAGACATGCGACTGCGGCAGTCTGGGCAACCATCTGCTTGAGGCTCACATTTGCGGGCAGAACTGAACGGGCTAATGCTGTAGGAACTTCGACATCGGGTGTAATCAGCGCAAGATACGTCCTAGCAGGTGAAGGCAGTTTGCGAATCTGATCGGCCTTCGTCCCTGTTACCAGGGTAATGCCGCCGAACAGACAAGGCGCGACATTATCGGCATGATACCCGCTCACAGCCGCTTCACCATCCAAACAGGCTGGAAGCAATTCTTCATCGCTGAGAGGCTGTCCCAATAAGGCATTCACGGCCACAGCCGCCGCAACCGCACTGGCTGCGCTGCTGCCTAACCCGCTGGCGAGAGGCAGATGCTTTTCCAGCACAATACTGACCCCATGTTTTACTCCAAGCTGGCGCAAAACACTATTGGCAGCCACACAAGCCGTATTCTTAAGCGGGTCATGGGGTAATCTGCCGCCGTCGCCCTCGATACGCTGAATATGCGCCCCGGGTTCATCGCAGGGTTCTACCCGCACAATATCACCCGGCTCAAACAGCGCCAAGCCTAAAATATCAAAGCCAACCCCCAGGTTTGCTACCGTTGCCGGAGCAAACGCTTCCGCTCTAGTAATCGTCATGAGAAATTGTTATCCTTGCCGTGATTGCAGCAGCGCTAATCAAGACAGCCCGCGCGAATGAATGGGTAGATAAATCATCCCGTCATTTCGGGATACTGCCATCGAACGCGATAATTAATCCTACGAGTGGTGAAACATGTCGAGCATATTACAATGTATGGATTGCGATCAGCAATACCCGGTTGATCGAATTATATATAACTGCGAAAAATGTGGCGGTCTATTGGATGTTCGCCACGATATGGATTACCTGCGCAAGACTATCACTCGTGAGACTTTCGACCAACGCTTAGGTTCGCTGGAAGCCCCATATAACAGCGGTGTCTGGCGATTCAAGGAGCTGGTTTATCCGGACATCTCCAATGACCATATCGTAAGCCGCCCCGAAGGCAACACCAATCTGTATACAACACCACGCCTGGCAGAATGGGCAGGCGTGCAAGAATTATACCTCAAACACGAGGGCGAAAACCCGACTGGTTCATTTAAAGACAGAGGGATGACAGGTGGTGTCAGTCAGGCACGAGCATTGGGAGTGGAGCGTGTTGCTTGCGCATCAACAGGCAATACGTCCGCCTCGTTAGCCGCTTACGCTGCATTGGCGGGTATGGAAGGCATTGTCTTCTTTCAGAACAAAGACATCGCACTCGGCAAACTGGCACAGGCCATCGCTTACGGCGCGACAGGCATTCAGGTCAATGCCGATTTTGACCGCAATCTTCAATTGGTACGCGAAGTTGCCACCCAACTCGGCATTTATGTGTTGAACTCGGTGAATCCTTTCCGGCTGGAAGGCCAGAAAACGATCATGATCGAACTCTTGCAGCAGCTTCGCTGGAAAGTGCCGGACTGGATTGTCTGTCCCGGCGGAAATCTCGGTAACAGTTCAGCTTTCGGCAAAGCGCTATATGAACTTTGTGAATTGGGGCTGATTGATCATATGCCCCGGCTGGCAATCATTCAGGCAGAAGGCGCAAATCCGCTCTACCAGAGCTATCAACGCGGATTCGACGAGCTGAAGCCAGTTCATGCCGAAACAATTGCCACTGCTATCAAAATCGGCAACCCTGTCAGCTATGCCAAAGCCGTTCGCGCTGTCAAATGGACAAATGGAGTGGTTGAAGAAGTCACTGACCAGGAGATCATGGATGCCAAAGCGCTCATTGACCGTCAGGGCATCGGTTGTGAACCGGCTTCAGCCTGTTCGCTGGTCGGCGTACAAAAATTGGTACAGAAAGGCATTATCAAGCCCAACGAAACCGTCGTCGGTATTCTGACAGGGCATGTCCTCAAGGATGCTGAAGCAGTCATTGGCTACCACAGCAACAAGCTGGATAATATCCATCCCACTTACCCCAACCGACTCCATCAATCTGACGCAAGCATCGAGGCTCTAAGCTTGATACTGGACTCCAGGAAAAGACTTGCTGATTGAATATAATGAGCGGCCTCGCGGTTAAGTATTTGTAAATTAATTTGAGGCCGCCCTCAGATTAGATACTCGCTAGTGCCTGATCCAGGTCATTTAGAATATCGTTCGTGTCTTCGATACCAATAGCGAAGCGCACGAGATTATCCTTAATTCCAAGCTCCAGCCGTTCCTCAGTGGTTTTTTCGTAGTAGCTCATCAAAGCAGGCTGTTCAATCAGGCTTTCGACACCGCCCAGACTGGGAGCGATGTAAGGTATTTTCAGGTGGTCAATAAACTGACTGGTCGTTTTCAAATCACCCGCAACTTCAAAGCTGACAACACCGCCAAAACCGCTCATTTGCTCCGCCGCGACAGGATAATCCGGATGCGATGAAAGCCCCGGATACCATACCCGCTCAATACGGAGATGAGACTCAAGGAAACGCGCTGCTGCTAAAGCGGTTTGATTTTGCTGCTGCACACGGACACCGAGGGTCTTGATGCCACGATCCAGTAGATAAGCATTTTGCGGATCAACAATACCGCCCAGCACACCGCGCGCGTCCCGCAGCGCCTTGATGCGGTCAGCCCGTCCGACTACAACACCTGCCAGGAGATCATTATGACCAGACAAATATTTGGTGGCGCTGTGAATGACGAAATCAATGCCCCATTCGAGCGGTCGCTGATTAATCGGCGTGGCGAACGTGCTGTCAATCATGGTCAGGACACGGTGCCGCTTGCCTAACTTGGCAATACGTTCCAAATTAGCGATGCGCAGATAAGGATTGGTCGGGCTTTCAGAGATGATGAAGCGTGTTTTCTTGGGAATAATGGCCGCTTCCAATGCGTCATAATCGCCCATCGGCACAACAGTTGTTTCGATACCAAAGCGCTTGAGGAAGGTTAAACAGAACTGCCGCGTCCGGCGGTAACAATCATCCGTCATGACGATATGTGAACCGGAAGGCAATATCGATAGGAGAAGCGACGTAACCGCCGACATACCAGATGCATACAACACCGCGTCTTCGCCGGAATCGAGCGCTGCTAATTTCCGTTCAACCGCCGAAACGGTGGGGTTACCGTACCGTCCATATTCCTCGCGGTCATCGCCATCGCCCCATGTTTTACGCTCCATGAAATCGATGAGTTCCTGCGTGTCACCAAAAGTATAGGTCGCTGTTTGCACAATTGGCGTATTCAACGAATTGAATGCCTTACGGCGCTTGGTGCCGCCGTGAACCGCCCGTGTGCTATTGCCCTGGCTTGAATTGGTGGCAGATTCGTCGTTCACGATATGTTCCAGACCATTGTCCAAATCCTGAAGCGTCATTGCATCTTCTCCCATGCCTTTGACCAGAAATAAAAAACCCGATTCATGAATAGACCGGGTTTGCTAACAAAAAAGACTTCGGCTAGAAGTCTCTTGGAGTCCGTTCCCGATTAGGCATCAGGAAATCGCACTCATCTCCCAGCAAACCTGCTGTCGGAATTGGCACCTTCCCAAATATGGGGGTTGCCGCGGTTTCTTAGGGCCGTTCCCTCAACCGCTCTTCATGAGTATGTTCAATATATACTTGTTAATTCGCGCTAAGCGTATCACATTTCAGCGCAATCGGCAAGCGCGTTTTCGAAAGTATTTCATTGGAGTATAATGAGAAAGGGAAAGTCATGCGGGGGATGAACTTCGTTGAAGCTTGAGATCATGATTATGAGCGGTGTCCACGACGGTCTGCGGCTCACCTATAGTTCAGAGAATGGGGATGGCGAATATGAAGCAGACCAAAACAAGTGGATATTAAGTATTGGTCGTCAGGAAGAAACTGATGTGTGCCTGCGGAGTGATACCTTTGTTTCCCGTATGCATGCTTACCTCTACTGGGAAGAAAAGCGCTGGTGGCTGAAAGATAATAATAGTACCAACGGCACTTTTATTGAAAGCGGGGAACGGGATACCCGTGTCACCACAAATGTTCCCGTGCAAATTGGCGACTTGTTTCGTATTGGTCACACCTGGATGCGGATAGAAAAAGCAGGCGAAGAACCCGATGATGAATAACATTCCCCTGAAAGACATCCTAATCAATGCCCGCCAGGAATCAGTTCAATTGCGGCATTTCTATCTGGGTGCAGAGCATGTTTTTATCGCTATGCTGCAAATTCAGGGCGGACTAACAACCGGTATCCTTGAAGAACAGGGATTTAACGCCAATTACATCGTGAGTGCTATTCGCCGTAAAATCGAACGCGGCAGCACCGAGCAGCGTCTCTGGGCAGGCTTTCCTTATACGCCGCGTATGGAAGCCATTTTGGAAATCGCCCGCAATTTGGCAATTGATAATAACAATAGTGAAATAACCGAGCGCGAAATCCTGAACGCGCTGTTTAAAGAAAAAGACAGTCTACCTGTCCGTGTTTTGAAATCACTGGGTCTCAACATTAACCAGTTAGCGGAAACCGCGCTGACTTATACACTGATGAAGACCCCTCAATTACCGAACATAATTGTCTCATTCGGTCCGGATTTCGAATCAGAAGAGGACATCGCGCGCGAACAGTTATTTGTCCTGCGCCGCATGTTTGCTGACTCGACCCGCATACGCATTGAACGCCGTCTGACCGGTTTCCGAGACGCTTTAATTCTGGTAGTAACCCCGCTGGATGCCGAAGGGCGCGCCCAAGCCCCTGTTGTCGCCAAAATTGATCTGGTCGACAGCATCATGGAAGAATTTCATCGTTACGAAGCGTATGTCAAAAATGCCTTACCGCTCCGTACAGCACGGCTGGAAGGCCCTCCTACCCTTCCCGATGCCTCTGAACTAGCGGGTCTAAAGTACACACTCGTGCCACTCACTGGAACCACTCCACAAGACCTGCGTAAACGCATTCAGGTTGAAGGCATGGGGAAAATTGGTACTTTGCTGCGGAAAGAGTTATTCGACAAATTTGCCCCGACATGGTGGAATCAAAAACGCGCATTCCGTTTTCAGGCGTGGAGTGAGTATGATTGGCTGCTTCCTCCCGTTCTGATACTCAATTTCGCGCCAGAAAAAGAGAGTCCGGCGAATCCGCATGTCTTGAGTCCATTTAATCGTGCGCGCGCCAAAAGCAAACTTAAAGAATTGAACATGAACGATTTCGTCGTTCTGGAACACTTCACAGTTCAGAAAATCGACCAGCAAAAAAACATAGCGAAGTTAGCAACTGGTTTCGGTACTGAGGCGGATAAGAGTGCTTTTAAGATAGAAGTGCGCGGAATTGACTTTGCCCGAACCCCGCTTTACAGCGGCAAGTCTGTCGAGCGCTTAACGGGCAAAGTCTGGACTACCCGCCATGAGATTTTGGTAGAAGCGGCGCGTAAACTCGACCCCAAATTTTCATTAACCGGACGCTGGATTCCGTTTGACCCGCAGCCGCTACCCAATCCATTGCAGGCTTACGATGAGCTGCTCGAACGTCATGTCAATGGTTCGATGAGTAAAATTCACAGTGATTTTCATCTTGGCAATATTCTGGTCGGCCCGGATGACAGCGCATGGTTGATTGATTTCGCCAACACACGCGATGGTCACACTCTTTTCGATTGGGCAACGTTGGAAATCAGCCTGTTAGGCGATGCGATCATGCCGCGCGTTGGCGATAGCTGGGAAGATGCAAGTTTGATTGTGCGGTATCTGGCGGCGCTGGATATTCCAGACCGGCGGCCTGTCATCAGCGATGAAGCCCGCAGCGGAATGGAAGCCATTGAAGTTATCCGTGACATTGTACGCCAATGTCTGATTTTGCCGGACAACTGGTTCGAATACTACATCGCATTAACTTTCTGTGCCTTACGAGCGACGACCTGGGAAGCAATGTCACTGGGTGGACGTAGATTAATGTTTCTGTTTGCTGCCCTCTCGATCATGGAGCTTAACCGTAAGTTCGCGAACCAACCAGCTTTAGGTACACCATCGCCAGAAGAGTATGATTTGACCGACCAGCACTTAACCCCTGTTTCGGCGGAACATCGTGATGAATCGACCCCCGGCGAAATGACTGCTGCGCCTGTTGAACCACCAGCCCGCGCACAAAACATGATGATGACACGAAAATTCGACGAGGTTTTGGCTAATGGCAAGGAATTGCCTACCTTGCCACATAAGCCAGCCGGAGAAACCGAGCAAAATCCTCGCCCTGATCTCCCCCCTGAAACAACGTAATAGGGAATAGAGTTTTCCCTATTACGTAACAGATTCAGCGCTCGTGACTCTCTATATTTTGCCGAGAACTGTCTCGGTGTATTCGGTTGTGTTGATGTAACTGCCGCCGCGCGGGGCAATATCAGCCGTGCGCGCACCGGCTTCCAGCGTGGCCTCAACAGCGTCCTCAACGACTTTAGCTTCTGCTTCTAATCCCAGACTGTACCGCAGCAGCAGCGCCGCACTCAGAATCGTTCCGGTTGGATTCGCTTTTCCCGTCCCGGCAATGTCCGGCGCGGAACCGTGAATCGGCTCGTATAAACCAAATTTGCCCGAACCCAGTGAAGCCGATGGCAGCATCCCCAACGAACCCGCCAATACCGAGGCTTCATCGCTCAAAATATCACCAAACATATTGCTGGCGACCAGCACATCAAAGCTCGAAGGCCGCGTCATCAGATACATAGCGCAGGCATCCACCAGCACATGTTCCAGTTCAACATCGCTGTAATCTTCATGGACACGGACTACGGTTCGCCGCCACAGCCGCATGGATGCCATGACATTGGCCTTATCAACCGAGGCCAGTTTGTTCCGCCGCCCCTGTGCCGCTCGGAAGGCAACATGTGCCACCCGTTCGACCTCTGGAACCGAATATTCCTCGGTATCAAAAGCCTTATCCCCATCATTCTGTTCCTGCCGCTTACCAAAGTAAATCCCGCCCGTCAATTCGCGCACAAACAGCATATCGACCCCCTCCAACAAATCTGCCCGCAGTGGGGTATGTTGTGCTAATGCCGGATAGGCCTTTACCGGGCGTAAATTGGCGAACAGATCGAAATGCTTACGCACCTTCAGGAGTCCCTGCTCTGGTCGCACAGGCGCAGTTGGGTCTGACCACTTTGGCCCACCGACAGCCCCCAGCAGGATGGCATCGGATTGTTCACAGGTGCGGATGGTTTCATCGGGGCACGGGTCGCCAGTTTGGTCGATGGCAATTCCGCCCATTATGGCTTCGTTAAAGGTGAAGTCATGCCCAAATTTGGAGGCTACTTTGTTCAGCACCCTGACCGCCTGAGATGTTACCTCCGGGCCAATACCATCGCCTGATAAAACGGTAATCGTCGCTTTCATCACTCATTTCTCCTCAACAAAATGGGCTGAGAACTGTCCCAGCCCATACCATTCAATTTTCGCAGTCCATTGTACCGGATAAGCATCCCGTCTCGTGATTTTAAATGCGATCCAGTTCAGCCACAGTGCGTTCATTCTGGACATTCCCTGTATTGAGTGTCGTTTTCGGCTCAAACAACAGCACATGAACTTCTTCTTCGGCTACCGGAAGATGTTCGACACCATGCGGGATAATGACAAATTCGCCTTCATCAACATGCAGGTCTTTGTCCCGCAGCTTCATCAGCAGGCGGCCTTTCACCACTAGAAATAGCTCGTCTTCGGTGTCGTGATGATGCCAGACAAATTCACCCTGCAACTTGACCAGTTTGACCGCTGAGTCGTTCACTTCTCCAACGAGTTTAGGACTCCAGCAGTCCTGAAACAGACTGAGCTTTTCAGCGAGATTCACTTTTTCGACGGGCATATCTCACCTCAATCCCTATTGTGCTGACTGATAGGTATCAATGGATGACGGTTGAGTGCTTTCCGCCAGCAGCAAACCGTATTCTACGCTGTCCACCAGCGCCAGCCAACTTGCCTGAATAATGTTCGTTCCAGCGCCAATCGTACTCCAGCGGCGATGTCCATTTTGCGTGTCGATCAATACACGAGTCAATGCAGCCGTGCCATTATTGCCATCTGGAATACGCACTTTGTAATCTGCCAATTGGAAATCCGCCAACTGCGGATACAGCGGCAGCAGTGCCTTACGAAGTGCCAGATCAAGCGCGTTCACAGGGCCATTGCCATCCGCCGCTGTGTGAACAATATCGCCGTCCACATCCAGCTTGACCATCGCTTGTGACAAGGCATTTGAACCACGTTCGCTGACGATAACCGTGAAATCAACCAATGAGAAGATTGGCTTATAGTCTGGTTTAGCGCGATGCAGGCGTATTGCCACCGATGCCTCAGCCCCTTCGAAGACAAAACCCTCGTTTTCCAGACGCTTAATCTCGTTCAGCACCGCCAATGCTTCATCGCGCGAAACATCCAAACCAAATTCCTCGGCTTTGCTCAGAAGATTCCCCTGCCCCGACAAATCGGATACCAGCACACGCATTTCGTTGCCGACCAAAACCGGATTGATATGCTGGTAGCTGTCCACATTCCGGCGAATCGCAGCGACATGGATACCGCCTTTGTGAGCAAATGCACTTTTACCGACGTAGGCCAGATGATTATCCGGCGCGAGGTTAGCGATTTCGGCTACCGTTCGAGAAAGTGTCGTCAGGTGACGCATATTGCTTTCATCCGGCAGGCACTTGTAACCCATCTTTAATTGCAGGTCGGGGACGATGCTGCACAAATTGGCATTACCGCAGCGTTCGCCATAACCGTTGATCGTTCCCTGCACTTGCACCGCGCCGGACTGCACTGCCGCCAGCGTATTCGCTACGGCTAATTCACCGTCATTATGAGTATGGATGCCAATCGGCACATCAGGAAACGCCTCGCGAACGCCCTGCACATAACGTGAAATCTCCCAGGGCAGTGAACCGCCGTTAGTATCGCACAACACGATGACA
Organism: Aggregatilineales bacterium; assembly: GCA_044226645.1. Classification (GTDB taxonomy): domain Bacteria; phylum Chloroflexota; class Anaerolineae; order Aggregatilineales; family Phototrophicaceae; genus CFX2. The sequence continues at coordinate 17,223 of JBGAGR010000033.1, read as the reverse complement.
TCCGCGCCGCCGTCGATAGCCGCTTCCAGCGTATCCAGCGCGTATTCCATATCGAGCTTGATGCCATCGAAGAAATGCTCGGCATCATAAATCACTTCTTTGCCGAGGCTTTTCAGATATCGCAGACTCTCGCGAATCATGCGCAGATTTTCTTCCGGCGTGGTTTGCAGCACATCTTTGACATGCAGCATGGAAGTTTTGCCGACTACCGTCACCACTGGAGTCCGCGATTCGACCAGTGCGATAATATTCGGGTCGCTGGCAGGGTCGCTGTTCTTGCGGCATGTCGATCCAAAGGCCGCGATTTTCGCGTGCTGCAATTCCAGCGATTGAACCGCCTCGAAATAAGCGGCATCTTTGGGATTCGAACCGGGCCAACCACCCTCAATATAAGCGACTCCGAATTGATCGAGCAGCCGCGTAATTTTCAATTTATCAGCAACGGAAAGCGAAATCCCTTCCCGCTGCGTACCATCCCGGAGCGTCGTATCGTAAACAGCAACTTGATTCATTTTCCCGCTCCCATCCCCTTGAATTTACCAGAGGGGCAGAATAGTCGCCCCTCTCTTTTACTAGGCTCGTAAACCTATGCGGTCTTAACTCGCGCAGTATGACCAGATTCATAACCGCTGATCTGCTCATCCAACCCCATCAGGAAGCCAAGCTGGTCGACTCCGTTCAATAAGCAGTAACGTGAGAAAGCATCAATGGGAAAGGTCACGCCGCGACCATCGGGCAAAATCAGCTTTTGCGCTTCAAGGTCAACTGTGACACTTGATGTCGGGTCTTCCTGCGCCAGACTAATCAACTGCTGGTGCGTTTCTTCATCGACGATGACGGGAAGCAAGCCATTTTTCAGAGCATTTCCCTTGAAAATATCGGCAAAGTAGGTGCTAACCACCGCCTGAAATCCCGCACCAAGCAGCGCCCAGGGGGCATGTTCGCGTGAACTGCCGCAGCCGAAGTTATGACCACCGATCAGCACCTTCGCGCCCTGATAATCTGGTCGGTTGAGGACAAAATCCGCTTTGGGCGAACCATCGGCATTGTAACGCCAGTCGGAGAAGCAGGCAGCGCCCAAACCATTCTTATCCGTCACCTTGAGATAGCGTGCCGGAATGATCTGGTCGGTGTCAGTGTCATTGATTGCCAGCGGAGCCATACGCCCTGTGAATGCTTTAATCGGTTCCATATTAGTTCATCATCTCCCTCGGATCAGTAACAACCCCGTGAACAGCGCTGGCTACGGCAGTCAGCGGACTCGCCAGGAAAGTACGTCCGCCCTTACCCTGTCTTCCTTCGAAATTACGATTGCTGGTGCTAACGGCATACTGTCCCGGTTGAAGCTGGTCACCGTTCATGGCAATGCACATGGAGCAGCCCGCTTCGCGCCATTCCGCGCCAGCCGCCTTGAAGATTTCGTGTAATCCTTCAGCTTCGGCCTGTACCTTCACCTTCTGGGAACCAGGCACGACCATCATACGCACATTGTCCGCTACTTTGCGCCCCTCGATAAATTTTGCCGCTTCACGCAAATCTGAGATGCGCGAATTGGTGCAGCTTCCGACGAACACTACGTCAACGGGTTTACCCAGCAGCTTTTGTCCCGGCTGCAAATCCATGTACTTAAGCGCTTTATCCAGCGCGATTTTCTGGCTGACATCACTTAGGCGATCCGGGTCAGGGACATTGGCCGTGATTGCCATCCCCATGCCGGGATTCGTGCCATAAGTAATCATCGGCATGAGTTGGTTGGCATCCAGCACGACTTCATTATCAAAAGCCGCGCCATCGTCTGTCGGAAGCGACTTCCATGAGGAAACCGCTTTGTCCCAGGCCTCACCTTTCGGCGCATAAGGTTTCCCTGCCACGTATTCGAAAGTCGTTTCATCCGGCGCGACCATGCCAGCACGCGCGCCACCCTCGATGGACATGTTGCAGACCGTCATGCGGCCTTCCATGCTCAGGGCACGAATGGCTTCGCCCATATACTCGAAGACGTAGCCCGTACCGCCACCAATGCCAATTTGCGCGATGACTGCCAGAATGATGTCCTTCGCGGTCACGCCGGGATGCAACCGTCCATTCACCTTCACAGCCATTGTATTCGGCCTATTTTGCAGCAGGCATTGCGTAGCCAGAACATGCGCGACTTCGCTCGTTCCGATGCCAAATGCCAGCGCACCAAACGCCCCATGTGTGCTGGTGTGACTGTCACCACAGACGATGGTCATCCCCGGCTGAGTCAATCCTTGCTCTGGCCCAATGACATGTACGATACCCTGATTTTCCGTACCCAGATCATAGAGCGGGATGCCAAAATCGGACGCATTCTTGCGCATCACATCCAATTGAGCCGCCGCCATCGTGTCCGTCACCGGGATAATGCCCTGTGCATTACGCGGGGTGGTCGGCGTACTGTGATCCATCGTTGCCATCGTCCGGTCAGGGCGGCGCACCTTGAGACCCCGTTCCCTCAGGACCGTAAAGGCCTGCGGCGAGGTCACTTCGTGGACAAGATGCAGATCAATATAGAGTACCGCCGGGGTATCCGGCGATTGTGGGCGAACAATATGGTTATCCCACACTTTCTCGAACAAGGTTCGAGGGGTTCCGTTCGTTACTGATTGACTCATGTTCCTCTTTTTATCCCAAACTTATCCCAAATCACTTGGGAATTCCCAAAATTGTATACGATATGATGAACGTTTAATTTTCGTCATCCCGACGGATACCCACTGCGGCTACTTCGCCTTCTGGCATGTGACCTGCCAGCCCCATCACAGCGACCATACGATTGAGCGCCGCCAGATAGGCTTTCACACTGGCGACCACAATATCGCTGTCCGCGCCGTACCCGCCGAATGAGCGCTGGTCATCACCACTTGGCGCGATTCGCACCGTCACCTCACCGAGTGCATCAATCCCTTCGGTAACGCTGTGCACGCTGTATTCAACCAGCGTATTCGGAGCTTTGACAATTGCGTCAATCGCCTTATAGCAGGCATCCACCGGGCCAGCACCCACTGCTGCATGAACTGTTTCTTCCCCATTAGCTTTGCGTACTTTCGCGGTGGCGGTGGGCATTCCCATCGTTCCGCAGGTCACCTGAATCGCCGCAAGAGAAAAGATTTCTTCCGGCCCGTGAAATTCATCCGCAATCAAAGCTTCCAAATCAGCATCGGTCACGGTTTTCTTGGCATCCGCCAAATCCTTAAACCGCGCGAAAACCTGATTCAGCGCATCACCCTCGATCTTGTAACCCAGTTCTTCCAACCGCTGCTTCAACGCATGACGACCACTATGCTTGCCCAACACCAGTTTGCTCTGGAACAAACCAACCGTTTCCGGTGTCATAATCTCGAAGGTGCTGGAATGCTTCAACATGCCGTCCTGATGAATACCCGCCTCATGAGCAAAGGCATTCGCGCCGACAATGGCTTTATTCGGCTGGACATGAATCCCGGTGTAATTGCTCACCAGACGGCTGGTTTTCATGATCTCGCGGGTATTGATATTGGTACGCAGGCTGTAATACTTGGAACGGGTCTGAATCGCCATGACGACTTCTTCCAGACTCGTATTCCCCGCCCGTTCGCCAATACCGTTAATGGTCACTTCCACCTGCCGTGCCCCAGCCAGCACACCTGCCAGCGTGTTAGCCGTTGCCAACCCCAGGTCATTATGGCAGTGTACCGACCAGATAATCCCGCTCCCTGAACCACCGCCGGGTGTCTCTGCGATTAGATTGCTGAGGAATTCGCCCCACTCGCTCGGTGTGACATAGCCCACCGTATCCGGGATATTTAAGGTCGTTGCACCGCATTCAATCGCCAGTGAACAGGCTTCGACCAGATATTGTAAATCTGTACGTCCCGCATCCATCGGACTGAATTCGACATCTTCGCACAGACTCCGAGCTAAAGTTACGGCGGCACGCACTTTGTTGAGTCCTTCTTCGCGTGAAATCCCGCTGATGTGTTTCAGATGAATGTCAGACATACCGAGGAAGGTGTGAATACGCGGTTTAGCGGCATCCTTCACGCCTTCCCAACAGGTGAGAATGTCTTTTTCTACCGCACGCGCCAGCCCGCAAATCACTGGCCCATCAGGTGTACCGACTTCACGGGCGATACGCTGAACAGCCGCCAGATCATCGGGTGATGCTGCCGGGAAACCAGCCTCGATAATATCTACGCCCAGCCTTGATAGCTGACGGGCAATTTCCAACTTCTCAGCGCTGCTTAGTGTCGCACCAGGGCTTTGTTCCCCATCACGCAGGGTCGTATCGAAAACTCGAACCAGGTTGGTGTCAATTTGTACAGACATTTTAGGGTGATCCTTTCTTGAATCAGGTCTTTCTGTTGAACGGTTAAAGGCTTAAGTTCCGCAAGGCCATCTTCCGGCATCAGACCACCCCCTTTCGAACTACACCAGAGTCATCATCCATGTCGCTGCAACCTCAAAATCATCCATTCAATATCGAAATAGTCCTCGCCCACACGAATATAGCGTGGGTCGATACTATAGGACTTGAAACCCGCCTGAATATACAGATGCCGCGCTGCTTCGTTGCCAACTGTGACTGCCAGCACCACATCTTCCATACCATCCATCGTATATGCTCGACCAATCGCCGCATCGATCAGTGATCGCCCTGCCCCCTGCCCGCGTGCTTCTGGGGCAACATACATCGCCCCTAAATTGGCGCGATGTCGGGTCTTCATCCGGAAGTTGCGATTGATATTCAGGGTGCCAACCAGTGTTTCATTTACAAAAGCCCCGAATAAGGCATTTTCGCTGCTCTCAATTAATCGCTGTGCAATCTCTTCCTGTGGTCTATTGACTTCTTCCTCGTAGCTTGAGCCAAAAGCTTCAGGATGTTCCTTTAAAGCACGCAGTCGCACTGTCTGAAATGCAATCGCGTCGTCAGGTCGAAGAACTCGAATCGTGACCATTTACACAGCATTCCCAAAGCGATACTCATCCACATCACTGACTGGCTCGTAACCAATGTTCTGGTAGATGTGATTCGAAGTGGGATTCTTCAAGTCCGTAAACAGGAAGCAGAATTTCCGCCCCAAATCGAGCATTTCCTGACTCAAAGCCGCTACACAGGCGCTTGCATATCCCTTCCCACGCAGTTCTGGTGGCGTATAGACCGGCCCGATACGGATTCCATTGGGTGTCAAGCCTCCGTACCCTGCGAAGGAAACAACTTTGTCATCATCCGTCCATAGGCGGAGACCACCGAGTTCCGGAGGGCGTGTCAGGCGCAGATCAACCTGTCGTTCGGCATCCTCGCGTGACATGCCATCCAGAGCCTCTGTGCTAAAGTCCATAAACCATTGAACGAGTAATCCCCGATGTGTTTTATTAGCAGGAGCATATTCGCCTGAAACGCCCTTCACCGGCATGACATTCGTCAGTCGATAGGTGCGTTCAAGCATATTCAGGCGGTTGGGCTGTCCGGTGATCGCTGTCCAACGCTCGGCAAAAGCTTTGCTGACAGCCTTCGAACCCATCACCCCCACCAGCACTTCATATGTTTTATGCACATCTTCTGCAATCATCGGAATCGCGCGTTCATCAAATGCATTCGAAAGTATCAAATTGTGGGGCGGTGTCCGCATGACAACCGCGACGATTTTTTCCCCATCTTCGACATACGCCAGATAGGGAGGATACAGATAGGTATTGTTCTTGATGAGCGTCGAGCAAATACCCAGCATGAGACAGTGTTCTGCTTCATGAGCCAGCAGGAATGGTTCAACCTGCCCATAAAATTCGACTGCCTGTTCAAATCGTCGGAGCTGCACGATCGATTCCTTCTCTACAAACTTACCTGAACGTGAATGCTAATCTTCCTGTTTGATCTTCTTGGCGTTCAGGAAAGTCATCATATCGCGCAGTTCAGAACCCACCTGCTCGATCAGCAAATCATGTTCATGATGGCGGCGCGGCAGGAAATTGGGCCGACCATTCTTGTTCTCGGCAATCCATTCCTTCGCGAAGGTTCCATCCTGAATGCGGTGCAAAACGCCGTCAAATTCTTCTTTAACCAGACCCTCGACCTGATCGCCAACCACATAGCCACCGTATTCCGCCGTGTCACTGACACTGTACCACATATAACTCAGGCCGCCCTGATACAGGAGGTCAACAATCAGCTTGAGTTCATGCATACACTCGAAATAAGCCACTTCCGGTTGGTATCCCGCTTTTACCAGTGTCTCAAAAGCGGATCGAATCAGCGCCGTAACGCCGCCACACAAAATCGTCTGTTCGCCAAAAAGATCGGTTTCCGTCTCTTCCTTGAAGGTTGTCTCGATGACCCCCGCACGAGTTGTGCCGATTGCCTTTGCGTAAGCGAGTGCCAGCGCCTTTGCATGTCCGGTTGCATCCTGCTGTACGGCAACCAATGCGGGAGTGCCAGCACCTTCCTTAAAAACTTCACGGACACGATGACCGGGAGCCTTCGGCGCAACCATCGTCACATCGACATTCGCCGGAGGGGTAATGGTCTTAAAATGAATATTGAAACCATGTGCGAACATTAACATACTGCCTGGCTTCAGGTTCGGGCCGATTTCCTTCTCATAAACTTCCGCCTGTTTGGTATCCGGTATGAGGATCATCACTACATCGGCCTGCTTGACAGCATCGGCGACTGAAAAAACATCCAATCCGTCTTCCTTCGCCTTTGCGGCGCTTTTGCTGCCTTCGTGCAAACCCACAATCACTTTCATACCGCTGTCTTTAGCATTCAGCGCATGAGCATGACCCTGGCTGCCATAACCAATAATGGCGATGGTTTTGCCTTTAAGGAGCGAAACATCAGCGTCTTTGTCGTAATACATGATTGCCATTTGAAAATCATTTCTCCATATTTAGAGGCACAATATGCCTACATCATAAACACATTTTGAGGGCTGCCTTTCCATCAGCATAGGCAGCCCTTTTAACCTAAACGCCGTAAACTTCGAAATTTCCGTTTTGTGACGGAACATTGGTGACGGGTTCATAGTATTCTGCATTCACAATGCGAACACCACGTCCCATCGCCACAACACCTGTCCGTACCATTTCCAGAATTCCAATCGGTTCCAATTCGCCGATTAGCGCTTCGACAATATCTTCCTGAGCGGCGATTTCCAGAATTGCGACCTTCGGCCCAATATCGACGATACGCGCAGGATAATGATCGCAAATCAACGTTACAGCATTGCGCGAGTCGACATCATCGGTACGCACTTTAATCAGTGCCATATCCCGACTCACATGTGGTTCGTCCGAAACCAGCTTGACATCAATCACGTTCACTAGCTTGAAAAGATTCGACGCAATCCGCTTGGCGCTCGTCTTTTCGGCATCCACAACAATCGTCATGCGCGAGATATGCGGATTCTCGGTACGCCCAACTGTCAGACTGTCCACATTAAAGTTACGCCGCCGCATCATGCTGGCAACTCGGTTCAGGACACCCGGTTTATTTTCCACCAATGCCACCAGGGTCTGTTTATTTGCTTGAGTCATGGCTTACTTCCCATTCTCATTCGGCTTGGGGCGACGCATCATATTGTGCAAATCAGCACCCGCCGGAACCATCGGATAAACAACCTCTTCCTTCTCGATTACGTACTCAATCAGCACCGGGCCATCATGCCTGCGAGCGAATTCAACCGACTCTTCAACCTGGTCACGGCTGGTCACACGCATAGATGGAATACCAAAGGCTTCGCCCAGCTTGACGAAATCCGGGCTAAACATCGGCGTTGCCTGGTAGCGTTCCTCGTAGAAGAATTCCTGCCACTGGCGCACCATCCCCAGAAAGGCGTTATTCAAAATGGCGATATTGACCTTGATATTTTCCTGTTTGGCGGTTGCCAGTTCACACATGGTCATCTGGAACCCACCATCGCCTACAATCGCCCAGACCTCTTCTTCCGGCTTACCAAATTTTGCCCCAATCGCCGCTGGAAGTCCAAAACCCATCGTCCCCAGGCCACCGCTGGTAATCATGGTCGCGGGGCGTTGGTGCGGGTAATACTGCGCTTCCAGCATCTGGTGCTGTCCTACATCGCTCACTGTAACCGATTCACCGCCGGTATATTTCCACAGGTCGTTAATCACCTGCGCACCCAGCAGTTTTCCAGGTGTATCGTGATGTAGAATATCACGCTCGTCGCCGTCTTCCTGCCATTCCCGAATCTTCCCCACCCATTCCTGATGCTGAACCGATTTCAGATCGGGAAGCATCTGGGAAAGAACTGTCCGCAGATCACCGGCAACCCCTACATCCACACGTACATTCTTATTGATTTCCGAGGGATCAATTTCAATGTGGATTTTTTTGGAATGCGGCGAATATGTTTTGAGATTACCTGTCACACGGTCATCAAAACGCATTCCCAGCGCGATCAGCAAATCAGCTTCCTGAATAGCGAAATTACACGCCGCTGCGCCATGCATCCCCATCATTCCTACAACGAGTGGATGATTTTCCGGCATAGCACCTTTACCCAGCAGGGTGAGCGTCACAGGAATTTGTGCCCGTTCAGCAAGTTCCTGGACTTCCTGCATCGCTCCAGACATTAAAATGCCGTGCCCTGCCAGAATGACAGGCTTCTTCGCCTGATGAATCAATTCCAGCATATCCTGAACCTGCTCAGGGCTGGCTGCCATTTGTGGACGATACCCTGGCAGCCGGATTTCACCTTCAGGATAGACAAAATCGGTCATGGCAGTCTGAACATCTTTTGGAATATCGATCAGCACCGGCCCTGGCCGTCCAATACGGGCAATGTGGAACGCCTCGCGCACAATATAAGCTAATTCCTCAACATTACCAACCAGATAATTATGTTTCGTTACCGGAATGGTGATACCAGTAATATCGCATTCCTGAAACGCATCCGAGCCGATTGCGCCGCGCGTAACCTGCCCGGTGATGCATACGATGGGCGAAGAATCCATCATAGCTGTCGCGATTCCTGTTACCAGATTGGTTGCACCAGGGCCACTGGTCGCAATCGCGACACCGACTTTTCCAGTGGCACGGGCATAGCCATCCGCCATATGCGATGCACCCTGCTCGTGCCGAACCAGAACATGACGAAGCTGTGGATATTTGGTCATGGCATCGTAGGTTGGCAATATAGCGCCACCCGGATAGCCAAAAACAACATCCACACCTTCCCTAAGCAAACATTCCATCAAAATCTCAGCGCCACTAAGTAACATTCAGCCTACTCCTTCTGCTGGGTTGGCAATCCGCCAACCGCATCTACTGCTGTTCAAACTACTACTTCGCTGCCTGTGCCTGTCGAACGGGCGTGAGCCATCCGTAACGATCTGGTTGCTGTCCGGACGTAATGCCAAAAAATTCTTCCTGTACCGCTTTGGTAATCGGCCCGCGCTTTCCTGCGCCAATCGTAATCCGGTCAACCGAACGAACCGGGGTGATTTCGGCAGCGGTTCCGGTGAAGAAAATTTCATCCGCGATATACAGCATGTCACGCGCAATAGTCTCGTGCCGGACTTCATAGCCCTGATCTTTGAGCAGCGTCAAAACCGTGTCACGGGTGATGCCCATCAAAATTGAGGAACCAATCCCCGGGGTATAGACCACGCCGTCCAGAACAACAAAAATATTCTCACCTGCGCCTTCGCTGATATTGCCAGAGTAATCGAGCGCGATGCCTTCGCTGAAGCCGTTATCATGCGCTTCCATGCTGATAAACTGGCTGTTGACATACTGTCCACCAATCTTCGCCAGTGAAGCGAAAGTGTCCGGGGCAATCCGCCGCCAAGAACTGATCTGGACATCGACTCCCTGTTCCAGTGCCTCGGCTCCCAGATACTGACCCCACTCCATGGTTAAAATGATGGCCTCAGTCGGATTCTGTCGCCCTTCCACGCCCAGCTTATTCGCGCCCCGGAAAATAAGAGGGCGGATATAACAGGACTCATGACCATTGCGCTGGATAGTTTCAACGAGTGCATTATTGATTTCTTCGGGTGTAAACGGCACTTCGATACGCGCGATTTTGCAGGAATTCATCAGGCGGCGGGTATGCGCATCCAGCCGGAATACAGCGGGGCCTTGCGGCGTTGCATAAGCCCGAACACCTTCGAATACACTTGATCCATAATGCAGTGCATGTGCTGTAACATGAACTGTCGCATCTTCCCATTTAACGAACTCGCCGTTTTTCCAAATCCATTCCGAAGCCATAGTCTTGTTCTTCTCCTGTGATACCGAATTTAAGAGCAGTCTTATAGAAATAAAAACGCTTTCTGCGTCTAGTACCCTCGGTTATAGATCGCGGAAAGCGCTTCTTGCGTCGGTGACTGGGTTTCATCCTCAGCCTGACGATTGTTCGTACTGTGGGCAGGCTGCGATTGAGTCTCCTGAGCCATACAGGCACGGAAAGTTTCCGTCCAGGGGCTGGTCGGATAATCATTACGCTGCTGTTGTTTATCTGTCGTATAGCTTTGCGGAGCCATTTCACTATTCCTCTCGGCGCTCATCGAAATTAAAAAGCCCCCTGGCTTGGGGGCTTTTGCATTTACACCGTTACGTTTATCGCGCCATCACCCAAGCCATCATAACCCGCCGCTAAGGACGAGTACAATAATAATGCTAATAAGGATGACGACGAGCGATTTTTGCGCAGACATTTTAAAAACCGTTACATATTGAATGTGTTGATAGATTAACGAGGTTCGAGAGAGTTGTCAAGCCCTCCCAAACAACTCGTTCGGAAATTCACAAAATTCGTCCATCTTAAACGTATACGCTTGTGCATCCTGCACATTTAGCTAGAACTCACAAAACTCCCATTTTGGAGCGTGTTGCGCGCCTGCTCAATCTGTACCTTGACAGCCTCCGGCGCGGTTCCCCCGGCGGCCTTTCGTCGGCTCACTGATACTTCAAAGTCGAATACCGCCGCCACATCTTCGGTAAACAAATCGGATAACTGCCGCAAAGCGCTCAACGGAATTTGCGAGAGTTTACCCTCCTGCCCTGCCGCTAACTGAACAGCTTGCCCGACCACATGATGCGCCTGCCGGAAAGGCATCCCTTTGCGCACCAGATAATCCGCCAGATCAGTCGCCAGTAAATCTTCCCCCAGTGCTGCGCGCATCTTGTCGGGATTCAGTTTCAGGGTTTTGATAATTGCAATCACAACAGGCAGAATCATCTCAACCGTGTCAACTGAATCGAAAACAGCCTCTTTGTCTTCCTGCAAGTCCTTATCATAAGTACTCGGTAGCCCCTTGAGGGTTGTCAGAAATCCGGTCAAATTGCCAATCAAGCGCCCTGCTTTGCCCCGTGTCAGTTCCATCGGGTCTGCATTACGCTTTTGCGGCATAATGCTCGAACCAGTACTGTAGCGATCATCGAGGGTAATGTAGCCAAAATTCGGGTTGCTATAGATGATAACATCCTCTGCTAGTCGGCTGAGATGCGTCACCATCAGCGAAATTGCAAAAAGTGCCTCAGCTACAAAATCACGATCACTCACACCATCCAGGCTGTTTTGACTATACGAATTCATGCCCAATTCTACTGACAGCGCTGCACGATCAACATCGAAGGGTGTCCCAGCTAATGCCCCTGACCCTAGTGGCGAAACCGATGTACGCCGATAACTATCTGCCAACCGTTCACGGTCACGCAGCAGCATCCAGAAAAAACTCATCAACCAGTGTGCCGCTACAATTGGCTGTCCCGGCTGCATATGGGTGTATCCCGGCATAACCGTATGAAGATGCTGTTCCGCCTGTTCGACCAGCGCCACTTGCAACGCTTCAATCAAACCATCAACGCGCTTCAGAGCATCCATCACCCACATACGGAAATCTGTCGCCACCTGATCGTTGCGGCTGCGACCGGTGTGCAGCTTGCCACCCACTGCGCCGACTAGTTCAGTCAAGCGCCGCTCAACCGCTGTGTGAATATCTTCATCACCGATTTTCGTGTCAAAAGTTCCCGACTCGAATTCTGCCAGAACGCGCTTCAATCCCTGAATCAAAATCGCGGCTTCATCGTCGGTAATCACCCCTGCCCGCGCGATTGCCCCGGCATAAGCAATGCTCCCGACGATGTCCTGCGCATACATCCGCCGGTCAAAGCGCATACTATCATTCAATATCCGCAGATCATCATCCGTCGGTTCGCTGAACCGCCCACCCCATAGTCCCATGTTTTGTTTCTCGCTTAATTCGCTGCGGTTATTTCCGGGTCAGCGATTCGATTTTCAACGGCAAACCAAAGAGCCGGATGAAACCCTCGGCATCCTTCTGGTTATAGACATTTTCCTCACCGAACGAGGCATAATCCTGCCGGTACAGGCTGTCATCGCTTTTGCGCCCGGCCATTGTCATATTGCCTTTGTAGAGCTTGAAGCGCACCACGCCCGTAACGTGCTCCTGTGTGACTTCCACAAATGCATCAAGCGCCTCACGCAGCCGAGTGTACCACTGACCGTTATAGACCAGTTCGGCATATTTCAACGCCAGCACATCCTTATATTGCAAGGTGTATTTGTCCAAACAAATACTCTCTAACGCCTGATGCGCTTTGTGCAGCAGCGTTCCACCGGGAGTCTCATATACCCCGTGTGATTTCATCCCGACCAGCCGATTTTCGACAATATCCGCGCGTCCGATGCCGTGTTTGCCACCTAATTTATTTAACTTAACAAATAGTTCCACTGGCGGCAGTTTTTCGCCATTCACGCTAATGGGGTTGCCCTTCTCGAAGCCAATTTCGACATATTCTGCTTCATCCGGCGCGTTTTCCGGGCTAGCGCTGATCTGATACATATCCTCTTCCGGCTCATTCCAAGGGTCTTCCAACAAACCACCCTCATGACTGAGATGGAACAGGTTACGGTCACGGCTGTATATCTTTTTCTCAGTAGCGGTTACTGGCACATTAAATTCCGCCGCATAAGCCAGCGCATCTTCACGACTGCGGATTTCCCACTCGCGCCAGGGAGCGATTACCTTCAGTTTGGGGTTGAGTGCCATCACAGTCAGTTCAAAACGTACCTGGTCATTCCCTTTACCCGTCGCGCCATGGGCAATAGCGTCCGCGCCTTCTATCCGCGCCACATCAACCAGATGCTTGGCGATAACCGGACGCGCGAATGAGGTACCGAGCAAATAATCTCGTTCGTACACTGCCCCGGCCTTCATGGTCGGGAAAACAAAATCGGTCAGAAATTCCTCACGCAAATCGCGCACGTACAGCTTGCTGGCGCCGGACTTAATCGCTTTTTCTTCAAGGCCGTGTAATTCTTCTTCCTGTCCCAAATCGGCGCAGAAGCAGACAACTTCGCAGCCTGGATAATTATTACGCAGCCAGGGGACAATCACCGATGTATCCAACCCCCCGCTGTATGCTAATACGACCTTCTTCACATCTTGCTGTGCAGGCATAAGAATCCCTCAATTCATGCTCAAAATGGTGGAAAACAGACAGAGTATAAAGTTTATGACGCAAAGTTTAAAGTGCCTAAACTAAGGTTTGTTTACAACTTTATATGCTTTTACTTCAGGTTTTAACAAGATCGATGTAACACCCTTCAATCCATCCGGACTATTCCGGCGTACACTAATTACAAATTGAAAATAATTACACGCAACTGTTCTTGACTTCTGCGATGCGAAGCGTTACAGCAGAGGTGAAGTTTATAAGGAGATTGGATTATGCCAAAACCGCGCACAGCCGTACATCAACGGTTAGCCGCTTCAGAAAATCGTGAGGCTGACTGGAAAAAATGGGGACCATACCTCAGCGAACGCGCCTGGGGAACTGTCCGCGAGGATTACAGTGCGAACGGTAATGCTTGGGGCTATTTCCCGCATGACCATGCCCGCAGTCGTGCTTACCGCTGGAACGAAGATGGTCTGGGCGGTATCTGCAACCGTTTCCAGAATATCAATCTTGCCGTAGCCCTCTGGAATGAGCATGATCCAATTTTGAAAGAACGTCTTTTCGGCCTCACTGGTCCGGAAGGTAATCACGGCGAGGATGTCAAGGAATATTACTTTTATCTGGATAACACACCCTGCCATTCCTACATGAAAATGCTCTATAAGTATCCGCAGGTCGAGTATCCTTACAATCAGTTATTGACCGAAAGTGGGAATCGAGGCCGAAACGATTTTGAATACGAACTGGCTGATGCGCTCCATCAGGCTTTTGCCGAAAATCGTTATTTTGATGTCTTCATCGAATATGCCAAAGCAGGCGAGGACGATATTCTTTGCCGAATCAGCGCCATCAATCGTGGTAATGACCCTGCCCCACTGCATATCCTCCCCCACATCTGGTATCGCAACACGTGGTCATGGGGGCACACTGACGAACGTCCCATGTTACGGGCAGATGGTCACAGCACCATTACGACTGAAGAACGGCATCTCGGCAAATACTGGTATTATGTGCAGGCCGATGGTCAGGAACCCACATTGCTGTTCACCGAAAATGACACCAACACCGAGCGCCTTTTCAATTCACCCAACAAACAGCCCTTCGTGAAAGACGGCATCCACGAAGCCATTGTGCACGGACGCAATGACAAGGTAAATCCGGCTCAGGTCGGCTCAAAAGCCGCCGCCCATTTCCACAAAACGGTTCAACCCGGTGAAACTTTTACGGTACAAATTCGGTTCACCAATGACGAACAGAAAAAGCCCTTCGCCAGTTTTGATCAAACCTTCAAAAAGCGTATACAGGAAGCTGATGCTTTTTACAAAACAATTCACCGCCCGGGACTAACCGATGATGAAATGCTCGTCCAGCGACAAGCATTCGCGGGTTTGCTGTGGAGCAAACAGTTCTATCATTACAGCGTCCAGTTATGGTTGGAAGGCGATCCCGCCATGCCGCCGCCACCCGAATCACGCGAACACGGGCGCAATTCCGACTGGATGCACCTCTACAACCTCGATGTGCTGTCGATGCCAGATAAATGGGAATATCCCTGGTTTGCCGCGTGGGATTTGGCCTTCCACTGCATCCCCATCGCCATGATTGACCCCGAATGGGCAAAGCGCCAGTTAACTCTGTTGCTGCGTGAGTGGTACATGCACCCCAACGGACAAATTCCGGCTTATGAATGGAATTTCGGCGACGTAAATCCTCCTGTTCATGCCTGGGCAGCATGGCGTGTCTATAAAATCGCGCGAAATGTCAGTGGCTATGCCGACACGGACTTTTTGGAGCGTGTTTTCCATAAGCTGCTGCTGAACTTCACCTGGTGGGTCAACCGTAAGGATGCTGATGGCAACAATGTATTTCAGGGCGGCTTCCTCGGTCTGGACAATATCGGCGTGTTTGATCGAAGTGCCCCGCTCCCAACGGGTGGTTATATCCAGCAGGCCGATGGCACAGCATGGATGAGCATGTACTGCCTCAATATGCTGGCAATTGCCCTCGAATTGGCGCGTACCAAGCCCGCCTATGAAGATGTCGCCACCAAATTCTTTGAGCATTTCATCTATATCGCCAATGCCATGCACGATCTCGGCGGTGGGGAACTCGGCCTGTGGGATCCGCAGGATGGCTTCTTTTACGATGTACTGAAAACCGCCAACGGAGAAAATATCCCGCTCAAAACCCGTTCCTTTGTCGGTCTGATTCCACTCTTTGCTGTCGAAACACTCGAACCGGATTTGCTGGATAAGCTACCACACTTCAAACGCCGCATGGAGTGGTTCATTAAATATCGTCCCTGGTTGGTCGAACGCATCTCACCCCTGACCCGTTCCGGTTCAAACGAACGCCGCCTGCTCTCGGTCATCAACCGCCAGCAGCTTGAACAGGTGATGACGCACATGCTCGACAGTTCCGAATTTCTCTCAAACTACGGTTTGCGCTCCGTGTCGCGTTATCATGCCGACCATCCCTACATCTGGCATCTGGACGGCAGCACACTCTCGCTCAAATACGAACCAGCCGAATCAAGCACACCACTTTTCGGAGGAAATTCCAACTGGCGCGGCCCAATCTGGTTTCCGGTCAACTACCTCATGATCGAATCGCTGCAAAAATATCATCACTACTACGGCGATGATTTGCAGGTCGAACTTCCTACCGGAAGCGGACAAAAGGCCAGTCTGAACGAAGCCGCCGCTGAACTTTCACGCCGTCTCTCGCGCATCTTCCTGCGTGACGAGTCCAATCAGCGAGCCGTTTTTGGCGGCAACGGCTATTTCCAGAACGATCCGCAGTGGCGGGATTATGTCCCCTTCCACGAGTATTTTCATGGGGATAACGGCGCGGGCTTGGGGGCAAGCCATCAAACGGGCTGGACAGCCTTAGTCGCCAAACTCATTCAGCAGTCGCCCGCCGAATAAATCGAATCTTTCTAACCGGGCGAGGCAACCTCGCCCACAACCAACTGTGAGCAAACAAGGAGTTGAGTTCAAATGAAAGCAATGGGAATTACCCCGCGTCAGGCACATACCGCACGTCTGGTCGAACTACCGATGCCGAGCCTCGATGAAATCCCGAACGGGCGCGGCGTGCTGGTCAAAGTCTTGCAGGTTGGTGTTGATGGAACCGACAAGGAACTCCATCTCGGTGAATATGGTGCAGCGCCCCCTGGATATGATTTTCTGGTCACAGGTCACGAGTCCTTAGGGCGCGTGATTGAAGTGGGCGCGAACGTGACTGAATTCAAGCCCGGTGATTATGTCGTCGCAACAGTTCGCCGACGTGGCAGTTCAATTTTCGACCAGATTGGCACTTATGACATGACCTCCGATGACACCTACTATGAACGCGGCATCAATCTGCGGCATGGCTATACGACGGAATATTACGTCGACGACCCTGAATACATCGTCAAGGTACCCGTTGGCCTGAAGCACGTCGGCGTTCTGCTCGAACCGATGAGCATCGTTGAAAAAGGTATCGCGCAGGCATACGAAATTCAGCGCCGTTTAAAAGTCTGGCAACCGCGTCGCGCCGCTGTCATGGGAGCCGGCCCAATTGGTCTGGTGGCAGCGCTTGTGTTGCGTCTGCGCGGCATCGAAACCTATTCCTTCGCTCGTACACCTGCACCAAACCCCAAAGCAGATTTACTGGAAGAAATTGGTGTCCATTACATCAGCACCAAGGAACTTTCACTCAAGGATGCAGCGGCAAAGTCTGGTGCATTCGATTTGATTTTCGAGGCCACAGGCGTGTCCTCGATTGTC
>JBGAGR010000032.1:0-40887 GCA_044226645.1 Aggregatilineales bacterium | reverse complement strand
GTCGTGCCCATCATCACCGGGTTATCCGACAAAAAGGCTTTTTGAATCAGGGGGGTCGCTTTGGCAAATTCAGCACGGATTGGCCCACCGAAAAAGCGATGCAGATGCGGTATGAACAAAATCCCATCCGCTGCGGCACTTAACCCAGCACGAACGGCTTTCTGGTCATTATCCAGCAGTGCGGTTTCATCAATCTGCACCAGATTTTTCAACCCGGTTGGTCCCTTGCCTTCCGACATGAGCAGCGCAAGGCTGTAGGCCAGTGTCCGCTTGCCGACACCATCCGGGCCAATCAGGATAATGTGACGGTTCACGGACTGCGAGAGGACATTCACAATATCCCGCAGCAAACCATCGCGGAAATACACCGCGCGCAGCTTGCCGATTTGTGCTTCTTTGACGACATCCTGTGTCGTGCCATCCGCGCGCAGCCGAACCTGACTGTTATCCATCACAATATCGGCAATAGCTTTAGGCGTGATCCCCTGCTGACGCAAAAGGCCGCTGGTCGGCATCGAACTTTCCGCCATCACCGACAAAACATGATCGGTATCAACACGCATTTCATTTTGAGAATTCGCCAGACTCAACGAATCATCCACCAGAATAATCGTCTGGCGCGACAATGACACCTGACGATTGCCTTTGGCGATAAAATCAAGATTGCCGTTCTGGTCGCCACGTCCGCCAATAGCAATCTCAACCTGCCGTTCCAGTTTGCTCATATCTACAGCGCGGCTGTTCTTGAAGACATCCAGCAGCCGTGCCGCAGCCGTATCCGGACGGCGCAGCAGTGCCAGCAGCACCAATTCCGGCATTAGTGTCGGCTTGCGGAACTGGTCTTTGAGCGTCACCGCGTCATTCATGACCGCGTCCAGGTCTTTAGAGAGCAAATCGGGGTTTAGAGTTCCCATTGTTCATATCCTATGGTCGTCATGGTTGCAGCCTTAAAATTAACCCGAAAACGCATCTGAAACAAGCGCGAATAGTTGATTACTGCCTGAAATTCCGTTTGATGATATAGTAATGCGCCTTGCAGCTTACTTGAAATACGCTCAAAGCAAAAACATGCTCAAATGGATTCGACGCTTACTCATTCTTTCGACAATCATCGCAGCTTTCGCACTGATCCCTACCACATTTTCCGCCCAAACGTGCAGCAATGCAAAAGGCACTGTCAGCCGCAGCAGCTACCGCAGCGCGATAGCCGAAACCAATATGGTTTATTCGATTTATACACCGCCCTGTTATGACGCAGACAGCCCTCAGACTTATCCAGTGCTTTATCTCATGCATGGCTCAAACGAGGATGACGGTCAATGGATACGTTTAGGACTGCCCGACATTCTGGACACAGGAATCAGCGCTGGTGCACTGCCGCCCATGATTGTCGTGCTGCCTTTTGGCAACTGGATCGCCAATGAAAACCAGTTCGATGGCGTATCCTGGGAAAATATATTTCTGAATGAACTCATGCCGCTGGTCGAAGGTCAATATCATGTCGATACCCGGCGGGAAAACCGTGCCATCGGCGGAATTTCACGCGGTGGATTCTGGGCGTTCGAGATCGCTTTCCGCCATCCGGATTTGTTCAGCACTGTGGGCGGACACAGCGCCTTTTTTGCTGTCGGCAATACCCCTCCCGCTTACAACCCACTCGATATTGCCGATAATAATCCGCCGCAAAATCTGCGTATCGCGCTGGATCGTGGCAAGGACGATTTTGCCGCCCCCGGACTGGATTTGATGGATGAAAAACTCACAAAATCCGGCATAGCCCACCAATACACCGTTTACCCGGAAGGCCAACATTACAGCACCTACTGGAAACAGCATGTAGCAGAATACATCGCCTTCTATGCCGCCGTGTGGCACAATTCACCAACAGCAACACCTGTCCCACTCGTATTTGCCACCAATACTCTTTCCTCACCACAGGTCACTTCAACACCTACAGAAATCCCCACAGCCGATTCGCAAACCAATTACGAGTTATTCCTCCCAGCGGTTGCGTTTCCCAGCCTGCAAACCACTATCAGCCCCCAAGCCCTTCAAGCTGTACACGATGGGCAGTCCGACGCAAAACTTGTGCTGAATCAATCGACAGCGGCACGGTTGGCGCAGTTGGGAATATCTCTCGCCAGTACCACCCAAATCGTCGCTGACGATTCGCTCTCGAATATCCTCTGGCGAGATCGTTCACTCTATACGCTGCTGCCCTTCGATCAACTCACCACCCATTATCGCATTTTGCATCTGGACGGTGAACACCCGCTGGATAGCGATCTAAGCACCTATCCATTCGCATTCCATACGGATGCCCCAAACTTCGACCCCAGTAAACTCACCCGATTGCTGATGTCCGGTGTTACTGCTCTAACACGCCTGGCGCGCGAAGCCCTGGACAAAAACGGCGTTGAATGGGCAGGCGAAGCGATCAAATCCTATGTCAATCAGGCCGATTTTTTCCACACCAGCAATGAGGTCTCGTTTTCACCCGACTGTCCGCAAAGCGATACCCAAACATTGGGCGAATTTTGCTCGAAGGAATCGCATTTCGACCTGCTCACCAATCTCGGTCTGGACATCGTGGAACTTACTGGCAATCATAACAACGACTTCGGGACAGACAATTATTTGAAAACACTTGATTGGTATCGGATGCACAACATTCAGACCATCGGCGGTGGGGAAAATCTGGAACAGGCACGACTGCCCCTCGTGCTTGACCATCATAACAACCGCATAGCCCTTTTAGCCTGCAATTGGGCGGGGCCATATTATGCGCTGGCGGGCGATGATGCACCCGGCGCGGCCTACTGTGACTGGGACTGGCTCCGCGCGACGATTCCCGCCTTGAAAGCCGAAAATGATGTGGTGATTGTGACCGTTCAGTATCAGGAATACGAGGACTACAAACCCACCCCCCAGCAGGAATCGGATTTTGAGGGGTTAGCGGATTTGGGTGCAGACGCGGTTATCGGCACGCAGGCACACAAACCGCAAACCTTCGAATTTTATAATACGCGAAATGGGAGCGACTCATTCATCCATTTTGGCATGGGAAATTTGTTCTTTGACCAGCCCTTCTGGGGCAATATGCGCTTTTTCATGGATGAACTGTTCGTCTATAAGGGAAAACTGCTAACCATAGACCTGTTCACCGGCATCATTGATGATCTGGCACGTCCCCGCCCGATGACAGCAGATGAACAGTTGAATTTTCTGGCCTTCATGTTCAATACCCAGGGCGGGTCATGAAACAGGTGGAATTGAAATACTAAAAGTTGTCCCAATGCCCTCCCGGCTTTCAAAAGTCAATTCGCCACCATGCGCGACAACGGACTGACGTGCGATAACCAATCCCAGACCCGTTCCGGGTATAGTGCCGACGTTACTCGCACGATGGAAATTTTCAAAAATCTGTTTCTGATCTTTTTCAGGGATACCAATCCCGTTATCCTTGACCTGAATATAAATGTGATCGTCTGGGCTGCAAATCAAACCCACATCAATCCGACCACCATCCGGTGAATACTTAATCGCATTAGATATCAAGTTAGTGAGTGCCTGCCACAATAATTTTTTATCGAATGAAATGGCATTGGCTGCCCCTTGCGCTGTAAAAACAAGCTGGTGATTGCGGTCATTCGTCAGCTCAAATTTATTCACCACACTATAGCAGAATCGTTCGAGATCATCGATCTGCGGATCAAAACGCATCCCAACTGTATCATTCTTCGTCACCATGAGAGTGTCTTCAATCAGGTCAGAAAGATGGCGCACCTGATCGGTAATCTGTTGAAAACACTCCTGCTTCCGATCCAGAGGCATCTTGTCTCCATAATGTTCGAGTAACTCGTTAGAGGATTGAATAATGGCGAGCGGCGTGCGCAGTTCGTGAGAGACGATTGAAATAAAGCGCGATTTGAGGTCATTGATTTCCTTCTGGCGGGTGACAGTCGCCCGGAGTTCTGCTTCAGCCTTTTCTCGCTCGGTAATATCCCGCAAAATGACCAGCAGCAGTGTTTCCTCTCCATTATCGAGCTTGGAAATAGAAGCCTCTGCCGGAAACTCATTGCCATCGGCACGCAGACAGTAAATCTTGCTGCGGTTATGCATATATTTAGCAGCTATTGGAGCCTTAATAAAATGTTCAATATGGCTGTGATGAACATTGGTGAAACGTTCTGGCAGCAGTACGTCCAACGACCTACCGATTATTTCGCCAACTGAATAACCAAACGTGAGTTCCGCCGCCCGGTTAAACAAAACAATCTGTTGCTCCTTGTTGGTGGCGATCATTGCATCGCCTGCAATATCAATAATAAGCGGCAAAGAGGCTTGTAAAGAAGGCAATAAACCACTTATTCGCTCATCATAATTTGAACTCACCATTCATCTCCAATTACGGTACAAAAGTCCCAGAAAAACTCATTATACGACGGCTTATTACACGCAAACCGTAAAGACTCTGCTGAACAGTTAGAAGATTAAGGAGAAGCAAATGTACCAGCAGGCATATCGCTGCCGAGGGTAATCGACAACTGTCCAAGAGGTGATTGTGTGCCAAAAAGGATCGCACATGCGGCTGGCACCGCAGCGCGCGCTGGACTGTATGTGACCATGTAAGCGGAGATATCGGGGAAGGCCTGAATATCATAAGGCGACCAGAGCGCAGTGACCAGTGTTTTTTCTGGCGGTAGTGCGTTGACCAGGCGCTGCTGTGCAGTATTGGTGTCCGCATTCTGGGTGAAAACGACGATGGTATCTGCCCAGCGAGCAGCATCCTGTGCCCATTGCGTTTCTTCCGCTGTGGGCGAATCCGATACCCCTACCCAGCGAATATCTGAACGGTACGTCCCGCATTCCTGCGCAATTTGTGTCCGCGTTGCAGGGTAAACGATTGCTATATGACGGTCAGCCGCCAGAGGGATAACCCGATTGCGATCATAAACTACCGTGATCCCTGCCCGAAAAAGATCGCTAATCAGCGTATCGTGTGCTTCCAGATCAACACCAGCAGATGCCGAAACCAGGTCAAGTGGCTGCCAGTCGAGGACATGATAGCCCATTTTCGCTGCTAAAATCCGATTGACCGACTCATTAATGCGGTCTTCTGAAATAATGCCGGCGCGAACGGCATCCACCACTGCCTGTATCGCCAATCCTTGCGAATCCGGGCTGATATGCGCGGCGATGACCAGATCAACACCGGCCTGTATCGCCTTGATAACCGCATCCGAATAGTTGTAAGTGGTATCAATCGCATCCATATCCAGCGCGTCAGTCATCACCAAACCGTCATAGCCTAATTCACCGCGCAGCAAATCAGTGATGATGTGTGCAGACAGCGATGCCGGTAAATCCTTCTCCGACTCCAGTGCCGGATACCAGATATGTGCCACCATCACCGCCGATACCTGCGCATCAATCGCCGCGCGAAACGGCGCTAGTTCAACGCTTTCCAAACGTTCACGACTGAGATCAACAACCGGAAGTCCGGTATGCGAATCCGTGCTGCTGTCGCCATGACCGGGAAAATGTTTGGCGGTTGCCAGCACACCCGCATCCTGCATCCCATTGACAAATGCGCCAATCATCGGGCTGACCATCGCCGGGTCACTGCCAAACGAACGCCGCACAATAATCGGATTATTGGGATTGGTTTCCAGATCAGCGATCGGCGCTAAATCCATATTGATGCCGACAGCATGGAGTTCATCCCCAACTGCCTCGCCCACTTGATAAGCCAACTGCGGCTGTCCGGTGGCGGTAATGAGCGCAGGGGTCGGGAACAGTGTAAACCCATCGCGCAGATGTGAAATCGGGCCGGTTTCCTGATCGACTGCCACCAGCATCGGCAAACCGCCTGCCTCCGTAACGGCCTGCTGATAACTATTGATCAGGCGTGCAACAGCTTCCGGATTCCCAAGATTATCACCCAACAGGACGACTCCTCCCGGTTGATATTTCGTCAGGAAATCACGCCCTGCTTCATTCAATTGGCTTCCATACAGATTGACCATAAACATCTGCGCCACTCGTTGTTCGAGGGTCAGCCCGGAAAGCCGATCAGATTGTGCCGAAAGGGGAAAAGCAATACTGAGACTAATAAACAGGCATAAAAAGACGAAGACACAGGTTTTTTGCCCGTGTCTTCCAGAATGTTTTCGTTTATGTTGAAACAGCCACATACTGAAGCGACTTATCAGGTCTCGCTCAAACGGTAGCCAATACCGCGCACATTCACGATCAGATCAGCATCTTTGCCGGTCTGCTTAAGTTTACGCCGCAAGTTGCTGACATGGGGGCGAATCACCTCGCGCGCTTCAGCTTCGTCCACAGCATAACCACGCACTTCGCGCACCAATTCGTGACAGGATACCACTCGTCCACGATGAGCCGCCAGATACAGCAGCAGGTCAAATTCTGTAGGGGTCAGATCAATCGGCTGGTCGCCCACCGAAATCTGGTAGCGTCCGGGATAAATAGTCAGCGGCCCCAGAGTCATATTGGCGTTGCTGGATTCGATAGCAGCCATATCGTAACTGGGTTCAGCCGAAACCATTTCTTCGTCGCCATACACGGCATTCATGGCCTCGACATCAGCGCGTGACAATTCAAACACATTACTGCGGATGGAATCCAGAAGCGCATGTCGTCGTTTCAGATTCCGCGCACGTTCAACACCACGCATGACACTTTGACGTATGTCCTGGCTGGAGCTGGGTTTCACCAGATAGTCGTGTGCGCCAAGCCGCAGACTCTCAACGGCTGTGCCCAGGCTGGCATAACCCGTCATCAGAATCACGATAGCATCAGGCGATACATCCTTAATGCGCTTGAGCAGTTCGACCCCGGTGATACCCGGCATACGAATATCGGTGAGTACAACTTCGTACTCCCGCTTCTTCATCATGTCCACAGCTTCTTCACCCGTAGATGCTTCATCAACTTCGTAGCCAATGCGCTGCAAAGTCTTGCTCACTGAGTAGCGAATCGCACCTTCGTCGTCTACGACCAGAACATGGGCAGTTTCGTTGTGCATATCCATAAATACTTGCCCTACCGTACAGAATGTTACTTTTGGCTTATCTCTATCTTAAGGATAGCGAGTTTGTGCAAGTTCCGCAACACTTCAGTGAAATTCAGCATAAGCTTTTTCATGCATTCTTTATGCAATCCGTCTGTAATAGAGATAAATCACGGGTTTATCGTCACTGCGAACCGCAAAATATTCACTCACGCTCCATTCGTCATCAATCAAGATGGCTGCAATCTGATTATTGATGCAGACCAGCGGGATTTGTTCACGCAGCAGCCGCGGAACTTTGCGGTTAATCATCCAGCGATTCAATTTCTGACTGTGCCCCCCTAACCCCAGCGGCGCAAATCGCTCGCCCTCACGCCGGGTTCGCAGCGTAACAACAGCCCCTTCCAGCAGCGCAAGACGGCATATTGGCATATTTTCTGCTGGCGGTGTCGGAGAAATATGCAGTTCCCATCCATCAAGCACCGTTACACTCGGAACCCTAAGACTAATCGTATGTTCAGAGGACAGCAGCGGATAGTTACAATCGGTTACAGGGGCATCTTCCTGTTCGATCACGATGGTTTCATAGTCCACACGTAATTGTAATCCCCCGGCGAACAATGCAACTGATCCCAACTCCCCTTTCAGAGCCAGATGAACCGCATCCACAATATGCGTGTAATCGACATCCTCCGCATGATTGAGTTGTTCCGCCGCCCACGCCACAAACCGCCGCTGCAATGCCGGGTGCAAATCGGCAAATACCGCGCGCCAGATCGTCAAGCGACCTTCGCTGGATACAACCGCTTCCCCGGACGTAATCCGATTCAACTGTTCCTGCAAATAATCATCTTCCACTGCCGCAATATCCGCTAACTGCGTCAAAACCCGCTGGACACGCGGATTGTGTTTTTCCAGACCGGGAAAAACGGTCAAACGCAGATAATTACGCAAAATCGTCGCATCGTCGTTGCTGGAATCCTGTCGCGGAGTTATAGCGTTTTCCTGGCAGTAAGCTTCGATCTCAGCGCGTGTCACCTGCAAAAAAGGACGTATGACCGTCAAATCGGCGTGTCCGGGGACGGACGCAGTCCACGCCATTCCGCGCAGTCCATGTGTGCCGGAACCCCGCAGCAGCCGCAGCAAAATCGTCTCAGCCTGATCGTTAGCATGATGTGCCACCGCGATTCGCGCAGCGCCCACAGTTCGGGCGGTTTCCGCCAGATAATCATAACGCGCCAGACGAGCGGCACTTTCCATGCTCAAATGTCGCTGCTGACCTAAAGCCGCTACATCAACTTTTCCCGCCGTGACTGGGATACCCCATTCATGACATAACGCTTCTACATAACGAACGTCATTAGCGCTTTCCATACCACGTAAGCTATGATCGAGCGTCGCGGCATGGATTCTAAAACCCATCTGCGAACTTAGCGTATACAGTACATGCAGGAGTGCGAGTGAATCAGCGCCACCTGACACCCCAACCACAATGACATTTGATGGGGTTATGAGCTGATATTTTTGTATAATCGTCCGAATGGTTTCTAGCAATTGAACCTCGGAAAAGATAATGTTAGGTATATTATAGCGATTGACCGGGGAGTAAGGTGATCTCTTTTTATTCCCTCGTTCGCATGTTATAATGCCGCGCGCTGTCTTTTCCGGTAGGAGTATGTCCGTGCTCAGTCCTCTTGACTACATTCTAGGTTTATTCTCTCTGGACATCGGCATAGACCTGGGTACAGCAAATACACTTGTCTATGTGCGCGGCAAGGGTATTGTCATCAACGAGCCTTCCTTTGTGGCTCTCGAAAAGAAAACACGTCGCCCCATCGAAGTTGGCTCACGCGCCAAAGAGATGTGGAGTAAAAATCCAAAGGATATTCTGGTCGTCCGTCCATTGCGGGATGGTGTCATCAGTGAATTTGAAGTCACCCTCGCCATGCTGCATCACCTCATCAGCAAAGCCCATGAACAAACCTGGGTTCCAATCCCGCGTCCGCGTGTTGTGGTTGGCATTCCAAGTGGTGTGACCGAAGTCGAAAAACGCGCAGTATTCGATGCGACTATCAGCGCCGGAGCGCGTGAAGCCTATCTGATCGAAGAACCTGTCGCAGCGGCTATCGGTGCAGGTCTGCCTGTGCAGGAAACACGCGGCAGTATGATTATCGACATCGGCGGTGGTACAACGGAAGTCGCAATTTTTTCGCTGGGTGGCATCGTCATCAGCCGCTCAATCCGTGTAGCCGGTGACGAAATGGACGAAGATATTGTGCAGTATATGCGCACCAAGCATAATCTGCTGATTGGCGAACCAACGGCTGAAAAGGTCAAAATCGAAATTGGCTCGGCTTACCCGCTGCCACAGGAACGCACTATGCTGGTCAAAGGGCGTAACCTCGTGACAGGTTTGCCAGCCTCCGTCGAAGTCAGTTCGATTGAAATCCGCGAGGCGATTTCTGGCTCAGTCGATATTATTGTCGATACCGTCAAAGATGCGCTGGATGACACACCACCCGAACTGATTGCCGATCTGATGGAAAGCGGCATCTGTTTAGCAGGTGGCAGCGGTCAACTGCGCGAATTAGCCACCCGGTTGACCGATGAAATTAATATCCGCACCTGGATGGCCGAAGATCCAATGACCTGTGTTGCCAGAGGTGCAGGGCGTGTTCTGGAAGATTACACGAACCTGCGTCGCCTGCTGGTCGGTCTGGAACGCGGCAGCACCCATCACTAATTTAAGCGCACATGGGCTTCATGCAAACGCTGGTAACGCCCATTTCCATAAATCAGGTCTTCATGCCGCCCCTGTTCGATAATACGTCCAGCTTCCAGAACAAGGATAATATCCGCGTGTTTGATGGTTGAGAGTCGATGTGCGATAACAATCGAGGTTTTGCCCTGCATCAACTCATTTAAGGCTTCCTGAATCTCCGCTTCCGTCTCCGTATCCACTGCTGAAGTCGCTTCATCCAGAATCAGGATCGGTGCATCTTTCAGAACGGCGCGGGCAATCGCAAGACGCTGCTTTTGCCCGCCAGAAAGCTTCACCCCGCGCTCACCGATATGGGTGGCATAACCATCCGGCAGCGCCATAATGAATTCATGTGCTCTCGCCGCTTTTGCCGCCCGAATGATGTCATCATCGCTGGCATTCAGAGCACCGTAACGGATGTTATCCAGAATAGTGCCGTTAAAAAGAAAGACATCCTGTAGCACCATACTGATGTTCCGGCGCAGGCCGCTGATCGACATGGTGCGCACATCAACACCATCAATCGTAATACTGCCAGATGCAATATCATAAAAACGGGGCAGCAGGCTGGCAATCGTAGTCTTTCCCGCGCCCGTTGTCCCTGCCAATGCCAGCATTTGACCGGGTTTTACTTTAAAGGAAACATCCGTTACCGTCGGAATATGCTGGTTGTATTCAAAACTGACATTTCTGAACTCAACTTCTCCAACCAAACGCCCCGGATCAGTACATCCGGGCGTATCATCCACGTCAGGCTGAATATCCAGCACTTCGGTTACATGCTCCGCACCTGCCAGCGCCACATGCAACATTTCATTCATCTGCGCCATTGCGGTAATCGGTTGGTAAAACATGCCCAGATACAGCACAAATGCCACCAGATCTTCGACCTGCATCGTTCCGTTCAGTGCGGCTTGTCCCCCGAACAAAACCACGATGACCAATCCCATCGCCGTGAGCAGTTCAATGGATGGAAAAAGAATGGCCTGCATTTTCAGCCCGTAGAGTAACACCTGAATCGCATCCGATGACGCAACACTAATCCGCTCGTGTTCACGCCCTTCCTGCGTAAAAAGCTGAATCTCCTTCATACCCACCAGATTATCCTGCACCATGCCAGCCAATTTACCCTGTCGGCTGGATGCATCCCGCAGCGCCGTTCGCATCCGCTTGCCCATGAACAAATTACTGAACAACAGAAGCGGTACAGGCAGCAGTGTGAGCAACGCCAATGAAGCATTCAGCGAGAACAGAATGATTCCTACGCCAATCACCAGCAGGATATTGACCGTCATATCCGGGATGTAATGCGCGAACAGTGGCTCAATGTCGCGTGTGTCGGTGATGACCCGCTTCAGCAGCTCCCCGGTTTGATGTTCGGAGAAAAAACGGGCAGACAAGCGCTGCAAATGACCGTAAAGCGCCACCCGCAAGTCATCGACAAAGTTATAGGCCATGATGTGCGCGATGTAGGCATACACAAAGCGACACAGGGATCGCACGATAAACACCGTAATCAATACCGCTGCCAGTCCAACTACGCGGCTCATGGCATTATCGGGCTTTTCTTCCCGAATCATCTGGATAAGCTCACGCACCAGCCAGGGATTCACCAGATTCATGGTCGTTATCCCCACTGAAGCGATGATGACCACCAGCATATACCAGCGATAAGGACGTAAATAGGGCAGCAATTTACCGAGCGATTGCATGGAAACATATCCTGTAGGGTTTAGGGAAAACCGGCAGCATAAACTCAGAGCAGCTTGTTTAAGGCGCTGTTAAATACAAAACATAACGGTATCAGATCAGCGCATGTTGTGCATTATGACCATTATGATCAATCATAATTCCAATACTTACTTGCAAGGGATATAGATTCGGAGTACAGAACCGATTTCTCATAAACGTTTTCCAATCTTTCTCGTCTGGACACCCATCCGATTCCCCTACGCACTTAACCTCCCATAATCCTCTGCACGTCAAACTTTGTTATAATGCAACCCTACCGTCCACATGGCGAAGGAAAAGATCGTGCGAAACTGGCGATCTAATCGCATCCTGTTTTTAGGGGTTTGTTTATTTATCTGTGCGGCACTCATTGCCGCCAGTCAGCTTGGGATTCTCGGCCCCGTTCGTGGGATTGCCGCTGTACCCTTCAATTTCGTCACCAGCATCTTCAACCGGGTTACGCTGGGAGCCGGCAAAAGCGTTGACAGCTTTGCCGACATCGAAACCTTACGCCAGCGCAATGCCGACCTGGAAGATGCTTTAGCCCGTTTTCAGGCGGAATTGGTCGAACTGCGAGAAATCGCCAGCGATTATCAGCGGCTTTCCGCGCTGGTCAATTACACCTCCGCCACCCAAAATCAGGAATTTATCGCTGCCGATGTCATCAGTAATGTTGACCCCAATGCGCCGTTGCGCGCGCTGGTCATCAACCGAGGCTCGCGCGATGGATTGCAGGTAGGGATGCCGGTAGTGACCCAGCAAGGGCTTGTAGGGCGTATCGACAAAGTTGCCGCCAACGCATCTCAGGTACTGCTCATTACCGATCCATCCAGCGCAATCAGTGCCCGTCTGCAAACCACCCGCGCGGAAGGCAGTGTCGTCGGACAGGGCGGCAGCGATTTACTGATGACCTTTATTCCATTGGATGCTGATGTCAAAGAAGGTGATTTGGTCATCACCTCTGGTCTGGGTGGCAACCTGCCTTCCGATATGGCGATTGGGCAGGTCGTTAGCGTGCGCCTGCGCCAAAACGCTCTCTTTCAGGAAGCCGTCCTGCGCAGCCTGAACAACTTCGACACACTGGAAATCGTTTTGGTCGTGACCAATTTCCAGCCGGTAGACCTCTCGGTTTTCGGAAATCAGGGTGGTGGCTAGACAATGGGCAACTTTGTTAGCCTACCGATACTTGCACTTGCCGCAGTGCTGCAAGTTACGGTTACCGCTCGCCTGAGTATTTTCGGCGGACTGGAAGAAGGGGTCGTTTGGGCGTTTGTCGGCGGCATTTGTAATGACCTGCTCTCCGCCGCGCCGCTCGGCACGTCTATTGTCGGGATGGTGCTGTTGGTCTTCATGGTTCACGCTTTGCGCCGCCAAATCTATACCGTCGGTCTGTTTACCTTAATCTGGGTAGTGCTTCTGGGAACTCTCTTTCAGCATATCGTCATTATTGTGATTTTGATGCTGACGGGTTTCGCGCCCGCTTTCAGCTCACAATTGGGCTATGGAGTCATCGTTCAACAATTTACCTCACTCATTCTTCCCACGATGGTCTATAATCTCATCGTGATTGTGCCCATTTACGCATTTACACGCAGTATTCAGGTTCGTGTTCAGAGTGGTCGGCGAATATCGATATAGTCCGTGTCAGAGGGGGATTTATTGGAATTGCTTCGGGGAGAGATGTAGATGAACAGAAAATTATTACCCTTCCAGGGCTGGCGGCTGACTTTTTTTCAAGCCATCATGGTCGCTGTATTCCTCCTGTTTTCCTTCCGTATGTATGACCTCCAGATTGCCAACCATGATGAGTATCAGGCCAAAGCCGACGATAACCGCTTAAATCAACTGCCGCTGGCAGCCGAACGCGGGGTCATTTTTGACCGCAACAACCAACCGCTTGCCAAAAATGTGCCGGCCTTCAACGTCACCATCATCCCTGCCCAACTACCGGACGACACCAATGCGGTGTTAAGCATTTTCAATCGACTTTCCGCGCTTGTAGGCGTACCACCAACCGCTGCCATTGCCGCTGCATCCAAAAGCAAGATTCGCAGCATTGAGGAAATGGTTAGGGAAGGCGAAGGTATCGCACCTTTCCGCCCCGTCACCATCGCTCAGGATGTTGATTTTCATGCCGCGTTGCAAATTCAGGAAGAAAGCATTTCGCTGCCCGGTGTAGAAGTTGTGCCGGTATCGGTTCGCGAGTATCCAACTGGCGAACTCACCGCCCATATTATCGGCTATACCGGCCCCATCCCACCCGATCAGGCGGTAGAACTCATCAAACAGGGCTATGACCCGGCCTATGACCGTATCGGCTATGATGGCTTCGAAGGTTTCCTCAACAGCCAGCTTTCCGGCCAGCGCGGTTACATCCTGCGCGAAATTGACGTGGCGGGTGAGCAAATTCAGCAAATTCAGCGGGTTGAGCCAGTAGCGGGGCAAAATGTCCGCCTGACCATTGATCTTGACCTTCAACAGGCGGCGGAAACTGCCCTGAAGAACCGCATCACCTTATTGAACACCCAGTACAACCGTGTTGTCAGTCAGCAGGGTGTCGTCATCGCCATGAATCCCCAGAATGGTCAAATTCTGGCAATGGTCAGCTATCCCAGTTATGACAATTCGCGCTTCGCCCGCAGTATTGATGTGAATTATTATGAGCAGGTCTTGAACGATCCGCTCAACCCTCTATCCGATAAAGCTATCCAATCGCTCTATCCGCCCGGTTCAACCTGGAAACTGATCACCGCATCCGGCGCTTTACAGGAAAATGTCATCGCTCCCGCCAGTGACTTATTCGATGCAGGCAGCCTCGTAGTCGAGAACAAATATGCCAAGAACGACAGAGCCGCCGCGCAAACCTTCGTCTGCTGGAAACGTGATGGTCATGGACTGGTCAATATTTGGAAAGCAATTGCCGATAGCTGCAACGTGTACTTCTATCAGGTTGGTGGTGGCAATCCGGATGTACCGGAAGTCACCTTACGCAGCGGTGGTTTGGGAATCGACGATCTTTTCCGCTACGCCACCGCCTATGGCATCGGGAGTGAATTGGGCGTTGAACTGTATGGTGAAAATAAGGGACGAATGCCCGATCCCGACTGGAAACGTATCCGCTACGGCGAAAACTGGTCTACCGGCGATACCTATAACGCTGCACTCGGTCAGGGATATGTAAACGTTACACCGCTACAGTTGGTGAGCATGGCGGCTACCGTCGCCAATGGTGGCACGCTCTACCAGCCAACCATCATCGAAAATTATCTGGACGCAGAAGGCAATGTATCTCAACCGTTTACTCCTCATGTGATGCGTAATGTCAACATCGATAATGTACAGGGGCCGATTACTCTGCTGTTGGTCGAAGACATGATTATGAAGGGTGGCAGCAGTCTGGCCTGCATTTGCGAAAACGAACCCGATAATACCTTCTATAATCCCGTGCGCTGTAATCCCAGCACCTATCGCAATACGGTAGACCTCAGCAGCGATCCACTGGTTTCGAATGTTCGCGATTATCAGGTATTTATCCCCCAGAATTACAGCTTTAACGCGCGGGTGTGCAATCCACTGCGCTTCGACGAAAAGTATCGCCCCGCCTTCGTGAGTACGGAGAATATCAATATCGTTCGCGAAGGTACACGGCAGGCTGTCACCATCGGTACTGCCACAAAAGCCAATCTGCCGTATGTGGAAGTCGCTGGAAAAACCGGCACAGCACAGTATTGCGATGATGTGGCAAGCGGTCTGGGGCTGTGCCGCTATGGTGCATGGCCTGCCCATGCCTGGTTCATAACCTATGCTCCCTACGACAATCCAGAAATCGCTATTGTGGCCTTTGTTTATAACGGAATCGAAGGATCGCTGTGGGCACTTCCCGTAGCCGTCGAAACGATGGAAGCTTACTTCCGTCTCAAGAACGAACGCGCTGGACTAGCGCCGCCACCCTCGATTGAGCTTGGTGTGCCAGCCGGCCCTGCTACCGCGATTCCGCCAACCGCAATCCCATCTGAGGGAGGCTGATTTTTTGAAAACGATATTCATTGGCGGCTCACGCCCCCAAACCCTGCTCGACTGGCTGCCCGCCCTCATTTCGGGGGCGGTTGCCCTGATTTTATTCATCCTGCTGGGTCATACCCCAATCGTCCGGGCAATGGGATTCGCAGCCGCCATCAGTGGTGTAACCTTAACGCTGCGGCGTTTCGGGGCAGTATTAGCGGTAACGGGTGGATTAGCGCTGGCGCTCAGTCCGGCTTTCTGGTCACAAACTGGAGGCGCGGATTCCGCCAAGCTGACACTGACCGCTCTGGCATTGGGCGGAGCTGTTATCATCGTCCTGATCGCCTTAATTGCCCTCAGGAAACTACCAGAATTGGGCTTTGGAATCGGGATAGCCGTATTTATTGTCCTGTTTTCCGTGTTGGTTGGTACACCACGCAGCCTGCGTGTAACCACTTTCCTCAGCGCGTGGCTGCTTTATCTGACCATCGATGCTTTGCTCACAGCCAACCCAAGACCAGATGGCCCTCCACCTGCGCCGCTGCGTTTTTTTCACACATGGGGGATACTACTGCTCCTGGCGTTAGGTATCTATAACGATCCCCTTTTCGTCCTGCTCGCCCCTGCCGTAATCCTCGCTCTGATTGTTTCGAAGCCATCCCTGCCACGCTGGTATTGGCTCATCATGGGTATTATCGTGATTTTAGGGGTACGCGGATTAGTGCATGTCTATCTCGACAGCGGTTGGTGGTTATTCCCCGCCGAGCAAGCCGAAACTCTCAAAATTCATGTCCCCTACGTCATGGCAGATGGCTGGCGCGAAGCCTCACGCTGGTTGTATCTCATCAACCTCGTCATCGGACAGTTCACGCCTGTCGGGCTTCTACTCGGTGTATTAGGGTTAGCACGATTGGCGCGCTGGTATCCATCCATTGGCACTGTCACCATGATCGCCTATGCAGGCTATGCCATTTTTGGTCTGGTTTACTTTGGCGTGGATAGTACGGTACTCCTGCTCCCACTGCTCATGATTCAGATGATCTGGATGACCTACGCCGTTCACAGCTTCGGTCAATGGATGCAGAAAAGCTCGAAAACGGATGGTATCGTCCGCTGGCTCGCCCCTGCCGCTTTTACATTGCTCCCAATAGGAATGTTGTTCCGTATTGCAGGCATTTTATAGCGCGCGGTTGAAAATTGAGTATAGTTAGTATTAATTCGTGGTGCGGCACACAGGATTTTGTGTGTCTGAGCGGGGTACGGGTGGTGGCTGGAATGCAAGATCACATAGTCGCAATCAAAGGCATCAAAGACGGGCTGTTGATTTCCCTCAGCCCAACCGAAGAATGGTTAGCAATCACATCCGATTTAGCCTCCCGCATTGACCAGCAGAGCGCTTTTTTTGCCGGGGCGCGTATCACTGTTGATGTCGGTGAACGTCCGGTTCCCAAGCATGAATTAGGAACACTTAAAGCCCTGCTGGAACGGCGCGGTCTGACGCTCTGGGCAGTCCTGAGCGACAGTGAAACCACACTCGATGCAGCACAGGCACTTGATCTGAAAACCAGTACCGCCAACCCCATTCCGGGGCGTGAAAGCAGCGAAGGCACAGAAGTCAATCCGGAAGAAGATGGCATCACGGGTGTCATGATTAAACGCACCCTGAGATCGGGAAGAACCGTCCACAGCCAGGGGCACGTCGTGGTTTTCGGAGATGTGAATCCCGGAGCAGAAATTATCGCCGTCGGAGATGTCATTATCTGGGGAAAATTGCGCGGCAATGTCCATGCCGGATCAGATGGCGACGAAACAGCCATTGTTTGTGCGCTCGACATGACTCCCACTCAACTGCGTATTGCCGGCTACATAACTACTTCCCCACCCGATAATCGCCGCAAGCCCAAGCCAGAGATAGCTTCGGTGCGAAATGGTCAGATTGTCGTTGAAGCGTGGGCGTATTGAAAGGGAATCCAAGGATTATGGGGGCGAAAGTCGTAACGGTTACATCAGGGAAAGGTGGCGTTGGTAAAACCACAACAACCGCCAATCTGGGCATTGCATTGGCCAGGTTGGGAAAAAAAGTGGTCGTTATTGATGCCGATGTAGGACTGCGCAATCTGGATATTGTGATGGGTCTGGAAAACCGCATTGTCTACGATCTGGTGGATGTAATCGAAGGACGCTGCACACTGCGACAGGCCATGATTAAACACAAGATGTTTCCTGATCTATTCTTGATTCCAGCGGCGCAAACCCGCGACAAAACAGCGGTCAGCCCAGCCGATATGATTCAGATTACCAATAAGCTGCGTCCGGAATTTGACTTTATCGTCATCGACTCCCCTGCTGGTATTGAGCGCGGCTTCCGCAATGCTGTTGCTCCGGCAGATGAAGTGTTAATCGTCACCAACCCGGAAGTTTCCTCCGTGCGCGATGCAGACCGCATCATCGGCCTGCTGGAAGCCAATAACAAAGGCCCTGCCCGTCTCATCCTCAACCGTGTCAAGCCCGACATGGTGCGCAAGGGCGAGATGCTTTCTGCTGATGATGTGACCGATATTCTGGCGATCAAACTCATCGGCATCATTCCTGAAGACGAAGGCGTGATACCCGCTTCTAACAGTGGTGTTCCCGTCAGCTTGAATGAAACTTCACGCGCCGGGATGGCTTTCCGCAATATTGCAAGGCGGCTGACTGGCGAAGAAGTACCATTTATGCAGCTTGGTGAATCAGGCGGCTTTTTCCAGCGAATCGCTCGTTTGTTTACAGGTGGTCAGTCCGAATAGGAAAGGGTACAACCCATGTCTGGATTATTTGACCGAATTTTAGGACGATCCGCCAACAAAGGCAGTAGTGTAACCGCCAAAGAGCGCTTGCAGTTCATCCTGGTTCATGATCGAATTAATTTACCGCCCGAACGGTTACAGGAAATGAAGGCGGAAATTATGGCGGTGCTGTCTAAATATGTCGATGTGGACAGCGATCATGTCGATATTGCGCTCCAGCAGCGCAACCGCGACAGCCTGATCGTAGCGGAAATTCCCTTCTCCAGTAGTATGGATCAGGATGAAGCCCGCCGCCGTCTCGCGCAGGAAATGAAAGAAGAAACCACCGATGCCGATAGAGAAGAAGACGATTAGAAAATCCTTTTTTCCATGCGCTATGTCCGTTATAATGCCCAGAGTGATAATTGAGCTTAACAGGTTGCTAACTTAATTTGATGGGTCGTACTGGACAAATCTGGCGGAATTTTGATTTTATCCTTTTTGGAACCACCCTCGTACTGATTGTTTTCGGCATCCTGATGATTCGCAGCGCCACCCTCGGCGCGATTGACCCTGATCTTATCAGCCGTGTTCCCGACCAGATTCGCTACGCCATTATCGGCATTGTGGTGGTATTCGGCCTTGCCGCCATTGACTATCGCCTGCTGGGTGGAATGCATGTCTGGTTATATCTGCTCATGGTTGGTCTGCTGATTCTCGTGCAGTTTCTGGGTGTGGAGGGGGATGCTGGTTCACAGCGCTGGATTAACCTCGGTATCCGCATTCAACCTTCCGAAATCGGCAAAATTATCATTATCATCACCCTCGGTCATCATCTTTCACAAAGCTACCAACGCTTGAACAGCATCGAAACCGTTTTCTGGTCGCTGGTTCATATGGCCGTTCCAACGGCGCTCATTTTCTTGCAGCCCAATCTTGGGACAACCATTGTCTTCATGGTCATCTGGCTGGCGATGATCTGGGCAGCAGGTCTGCGCCTCAAACACATCGGGCTGTTCCTGCTCATTATGCTCATTGCTGCGCCTATCGTCTGGACGAAAATGAAAGACTATCAGAAAGAGCGCATCACCACCTTTATCAACCCGGCAGGTGATGCAACAGCTTTCTATAACATCAATCAGGCACTCACCAGCATCGGTTCAGGCGGGGTATTCGGCAAAGGCTACGCCAACGGAACCCAGAATACGGGTCGCTTCCTGCGTGTCCGCCATACAGATTTCATCTTCAGCGTGATTTCGGAAGAATTTGGCTTCGTGGGGGGTATAACAGTAATGCTCCTCATCGGCCTTGTCATATGGCGCATCCTGCGGGGTGCGCGCATGGCAATTGACCCCTTAGGCAGTCTCATCTGTTATGGCGTAGCAGCGATCATATTCTTCCAGACTTTCGTCTCCATTGGCATGAACTTACGAATGCTGCCGGTCACAGGTCTGACGCTGCCCTTTATCAGTTCGGGCGGTACATCGCTGCTCTCGATTCTCGCCGGAATTGGCTTGGCTGAAAGCGTTATTGTCCGCAGCCGTCGCGTGTAATAATGCGCAACCCTTCAAAACCTTCACAGCTTGCGGTAAGATAACCTCCCACTAATCATATTTTGGGAGATATTGTGACCGACTCAACGACTCGCCCGGTGCGTGTCCGTTTTGCGCCCAGTCCCACCGGCTCACTGCATATTGGTGGGCTGCGTACTGCGCTGTTCAACTGGCTGTTCGCGCGCCATAATCATGGCAAATTTATCCTGCGTATCGAAGATACCGACCAATCGCGTTTTGACCCTACCGCGCTCCAAACGCTGGTCGAAGCGCTTCGTTGGGCGGGATTACAATGGGATGAAGGCCCGGAGGTAGGCGGTGAACATGGCCCCTACGTCCAATCTGAACGGCTTGAGCAATATCAGCGTTGGGCAAATTGGCTGGTCGAACACAATAAAGCCTACAAATGCTTTTGCACACCCGAACGCTTGAAACAGGTCAATCAGGAAAAAGAAGCGCGTAAGGAACCGCCTGGTTATGATCGGCACTGCCGGAATTTAACCCCCGCTGAAATTGCCGAAAAAGAAGTACAGGGTGAAAGCTACGTCATTCGCTTCAAAATGCCGTTGGATGGTCAGACCATTGTTCAGGATGCGATTCGTGGTGAAACCGCTTTTGACAATACCATCCAACAGGATATGGTGCTACTGAAATCAGATGGTTTCCCGACCTACCATTTCGCCCATGTTGTGGACGATCATCTGATGGAAATTTCCCACGTCCTGCGCGCGGTGGAATGGTTCCCCTCTTTCCCGCTGCACTGGCAGATTTGGGAAGCTTTCGGCTGGGAGAAGCCCGTCTATGCCCATCTGCCTGTTATGCTCAATCCCAATGGCAAAGGCAAGATGAGCAAGCGCAACCCACCCAAGGATAAATTCGGCAACATTATCCCGGTCATGGTTCATGACTATATGAAATCCGGTTATCTGCCGGAAGCAATGGATAATTTTCTGGCGAACATCGGCTGGAACTTCGGTGATGAGCGTGAAGTCTTCTCGATGGAAGAAGCCATTGAGCGCTTTGACTTGAGCCGTGTTAATCCTGCCAACAGCGCCTTCCCGACTGAGAAGCTGGATTGGCTTAATGGCGAGCATATCCGTCGGCTTCCAGTTGAAGAACTGGCACGCCGCCTGCGCAAACCGCTGGAAGACGCGGGACTCGAAGTCAATGTCGAAGTGCTGCTCAGGATTACGCCGCTGGTGCAGGTTCGCTTGAAAAATCTCAACGACATCGTTGGACTGGCAGGCTTTTTCTTCCATGAAGACTTTGTGCCAGCACCGCCGGATAAACTGCCACAGAAAAAGATGGATGTTCCCATGACCCGCACTGCGCTGGATCGTGCCTATGATGTGCTGGCGGCCTTACCGGATTTTTCGCACGAGATGCAGCTCAGCGCGATGGAAAAACTGGCGCAGGAAATGAACTTGAGCAACGGACAGCTTTTCGGTGTTCTGCGCATTGCCGTCACCGGACAGCAGATTTCCACGCCTACTTTCGAAACGATGGAAGTGCTCGGCAAGGAGATTTCATTGGAACGCATTAAGCTGGCATCCAACAGCTTAAGCAGCTTAAATGGACATCATTAAGCACTGATAGTCCAGCCTTGAAATGACTTGGGGGGCATGATAAAATGCCCCTCATTGATAAATCCAACAGTGGGGGATAGTTCAACGGCAGAACTGCTGACTCTGGCTCAGTCGATCTTGGTTCGAATCCAGGTCCCCCAGCTCTAAACAAAAACCAGCCGCCTTTGGCTGGTTTTTTATTTCTTTACCGGATTTCACGCACTATCCTCAGCGATTTGCAGGGCCTTCGCTGCAATATGTCGCATCATATCGCGCAGTTGGGGTGGCTGAATAATATGCACCGGGAAATCCACCATGGTCAGGATATGTGCAATCCACTCCATCTGATAGGGCGCACGCCGAAATATCACCCCACCTTCAACCGCTTCAAGGGACCCCATTACTGGCTGGATAAACTGTTGCGCCTGTTTCAGCGTCGTTTCCATCATCACCACAATCTGGTCACGATCCGACCATGACGAAATCGACTGCATCACATGTCCCATCAGATCAAAATCTGATGGTGGCTCGAAGGATTCCATCCCCATTTCGATTTGTACAATTCGATCTAGCCGGAACGTCCGCAAATCCTCGCGCAGATGACAGTATCCGGCGGTATACCAATAGCCTTCGTTAAATACTATGCCATACGGGTCAAATGCACGCTCGGATTCATCTCCCTGGATTGCCCGATAGCGCATCACGACCTGACGATGCTGCTGAACAGCCCTGCTCAACAGCCCAATAACATCATTTTGCAAAATCACGGGTGAGGGCGAAACATTGAATACAATTGCCTCCTGTAACCCTCTGGCCTGTTCAAGCAGCTTTTCTGGCATCACCCGTTCAGTTTTCGCCAACGCCCCTTCCACAGCCGCTACATCCACTGGGAAGTTGAATGCTCGAATCGCGAGCAAGCCCAGCGTCACGGCAATCGCTTCAGCGTCCGTGAACATCAACGGCGGCATCTTGTACCCGCGTTCAAGATGATATGCCCCATAAGAACCACGCTCACCCTCGACTGGAATCCCCATATCCTGCAACATGACGATATAACGCCGCACAGTACGTGGATTAATCTCAAGCCGGCGTGCGATCTCGGAGCCGCTCATCTGCTTGTACGACTGCAAAAGTTCAAGAACCGTCAGTAAACGGATAGTGGGTGAATACAATTTTTGAATCCTCGTCCAATTAGGGCGAATAATGTCCTAGTTTTCATGTATATTCAAGTGTAGACACAGCTTACTGGCTAAGGATTTTTCATGCCCCCATCAAAAATCGCGCATCAACGCTTCTATCATCAACAAATCTCACATCAGAACTTTACCAACCCCGCGGAAGTCGTACATTGGCTGGGCGCTGTCCAATCCCAGGATTATATGGGCGCGAAATGGGCAGTTGGTCAGCGTACTATTGGCGCAACCGATGCCCTTGTCGAAGAAGCTTTTACCAGCGGCACGATTCTGCGCACCCATGTCATGCGGCCTACCTGGCATTTTGTCTCCCCGGAAGACATTCGATGGATGCTGATGCTGACTGCACCGCGTGTCCATGCCCTCAGCGCTTACATGTATCGCCAGAACGAACTGGATGAACCCATTCTCGCACGCGGCGCAGACATCATGGCAAAGGCGCTGGAAGGCGGCAAGCAGTTAACCCGCGCTGAACTCGGATCAATACTGAACGATGCAGGCATCTCGACCAGTGAGCTGCGCCTCACCTATCTCGTGATGTATGCCGAATTAGAAGGATTCATTTGCAGCGGCGCACGTCGCGGTAAACAGTTTACCTATGCCTTATTGTCGGAACGTGCTCCACAAGCCAAGATTCTGGAACGAGATGAAGCTTTGGCAGCGCTGGTCTATCGCTACTTTAGAGGTCACGGGCCAGCCACCTTGAAAGACTTCGTCTGGTGGTCAGGGCTGACAGTGGCTGACGCAAAAGCCGGAGTCGAAATGGTCAAATCGCAGCTTGAGCAGGACGACATTGACGGTCAGACTTATTGGTTTTCCGGGTCAGTCCCCGCACCAACTGCCAGCGCACCGATAGCCTACCTCTTGCCCAACTACGATGAGTGTTTGGCGAGCTACAAAGATCGCAGCGCGACACTATCCCCCGAATACGCAAAAATGTGGGATCGTGAAAACGCCATCTTCAGCCATCATGTCGTGGTAGATGGCTGGATTATCGGCCAGTGGAAGCGTACCCTGCGAAAAACGACGGTCACAATTGATTTCCAGCCTTTTACTCCTTTGACCAATGCCCAAAATCAGGCTGTCGCCCATGCTGCACAGCGTTATGGTGAATTTCTGGGCTTATCGGTCATCTTAAACCAGCCGTAAATGTCCCCAGGTAATAGAAGTCGCCTTCATAAGCGACTTCTACAGAAGTTGGATACTCTCTCCACAGAATCTCCAGAATCCCTCTCCACAATTAGGATTGGCAAATAGCATCATACACAGTCCTATTGGGAGGGAATACCTTGCGAAGAGTCTCTATATTTATCGGGGTTCTGGTGATAGTAGCGCTCGTCCTCGCGCTGCCCCGCGTATTTCAGGCTGAATCGCCCAGCGTTTTAGCGCAGGATGTTCAGACGGCGACTGTCCAACGCACGACACTGAACACAACCATTGAAAGTTCAGGTACAGTCGCGCCGGAACAAACCATCAATCTTTCCTTTGGCACTGGCGGAACCGTGAACGAAGTTGATGTCAAAGTCGGTGATACCGTCAAAGCCGGTGATGTCATCGCCAAAATCGACACAAGCGATCTGGAATATCAGGTCGCGCTTCAGGAACAAGCGCTCCTGGTTCAACAAACTTCCTATGACCAGTTAATTGCTCCGCCAACGGATGCTGAAATCGCTCAGGCAAAAGCCACTCTCCTGTCTGCACAATCACAGTTGCAGTCAGCGCAGACCGCACGGGACACAGCCCCCAATCAGATTACCATCAATTGTTCCAATGTGGATACCAACCTTTCCAAACTGGAAACCGCCCAGAACACCTATAACCAGTACGTCAATAATGGCTATCAGTGGGATGCGAATTTCGCCCCCGATCCTGACTCGGATGCTGGTACGGCGCTGCGTGAGGCTCAGACAACTTATGATGTATCAAAAGCCCAATGTGATAACACCGCGCCCCTGTCAGAATATGATCTCAAAGTACAGGGAGCACAGGCCAGCGTCGATCAGGCACAGGCCAGTCTTGATGCACTCATGGCCGGCCCCACCAAAGAAGATATTGATTCCGCCGAAGCCAAACTCAAGCAGGTACAGCTTCAGCTTGATAATGCCAATAAAAATCTAGCCAATGCCATTCTCACCGCACCGATTGATGGAATCATTTCAGCCGTCAATATCATAGTGGGACAATCCGCTTCAAGTGGGGCAAGTGCTGTCACGCTGCTGGATACCAGCAAATATCACATTGATGTCGCGGTTGACGAACAGGATATTCCCCAGGTAACTCTTGGACAAAAAGCCAGCGTAACGCTTGCCGCTCTCCCGGATACCCCAATTGATGGCACTGTAGCCAATATCCCACCGGCGGGCGTGTCAACGAGCAGTGTCGTCACCTTTACGGTTCGCATTGACCTCGCCAATGTTGAACAGGTTCCCATTCGCATCGGAATGACCACGGACGTACAAATCGTGACAACATCCGAAGAGAACGTGCTGGTTGTACCCACAACAGCCATTCAACGCAGCGGAACAAGCGAATTCATCCAGCTTTTCAATGCAGACCGCACGACAACCAACATTCCTGTACAGTCTGGCACCACCAGCGATGGCCTGACCGTTATTCAAGGCGACATTACTGAAGGTGCATTGGTTGTTATTCCCCAAACCACAACGACGCAAACTCAGTTGGGTGGAGGCGGCTTCGGCCTTCCGCTCGGCGGTCTCGGCAGAGGTGGCTAATGGCAGCAGAACCGAGCATGATTACCAGATTTGTTGAAAACGAGTTGACCACACCCGTCATCGAAACAACAGATTTGACCAAAATCTACAAAATGGGTTTGACCGAAGTCCAGGCTTTGCAAGGGGTCTCAATCCAGATTCACAAAGGCGAATTGGTCGCCATCGTCGGCCCCTCTGGTTCTGGCAAAAGCACGCTCATGGCAATTATCGGTGCGCTCGACAAACCCACCAGCGGCAGCTATAAGCTGGACGGGGTGGAAATTGGCAAGATGAGTGAAGACAGCCTGTCCGACATCCGTAATTACCGGATTGGTTTCGTCTTTCAGAAATTCAACCTGCTGGGACGCAGCACAGCCCTGACGAATGTCGCCCTTCCGCTGGTCTATGCCGGGGTATCCGGTAAAGAACGCAA
The DNA here is from genome assembly GCA_044226645.1 of Aggregatilineales bacterium. Classification (GTDB taxonomy): domain Bacteria; phylum Chloroflexota; class Anaerolineae; order Aggregatilineales; family Phototrophicaceae; genus CFX2. Next base: position 15,137 of record JBGAGR010000032.1, on the reverse strand, counting down.
GGAACGCGCCGAACACGCCCTGGAACTCGTCGGCCTTGCAGATCGCATGGATCACCGCCCCAATGAACTATCCGGCGGACAGCAGCAGCGTGTCGCCATAGCGCGTGCGCTGGTGAACAACCCGTCCATTATTCTGGCGGACGAACCCACTGGCAATCTGGATACCAAAACGGGTGAAGAAATCATCGACCTGTTTCATCAATTGCATACCGATCAGGGTATTACGCTGATTATCGTCACACATTCGCCCGAAATCGCCAACAAGGCAGAGCGAATCATCGCCATGCGGGATGGAGTAATAGTCAATGAAAATGGCGACTAGACTGAAAGGGCTGCGTCCCTATCTCAAAAACATTGTGGCATCCATCTTTGCCATTCTCATGCTGGTAGCCTTCCTGTTTCTGTCACCCTGGATTTCTGTAAATCGGAATGCGGTGGCAGGCGTGTTCGCCAATCGCCAGAATAACACCCAGGCATCAACTGGACAGACAACACAGCAAAGCAGTGGAACCACGGGCAGTACATCCAGCAGCAGTTCAGGCAGCCTTCAAGCGCCTTCCGGATTTCAGGCTCCCAGCGGATTTGAAGCTCCAGCGGGTTTCCAAGCGCCAATCACGGCTACACAAGAACCGACCGCCCAACCATCGACAGGTTCGACGGATACAACCGCTAATCAGACACAAACAGGCGGATTCCAACCCCCTGCTGGATTTGACCCCAGCCAGTTACCGTCTGGGTTCGATCCAAGTCAGTTACCCGCCGGATTTGATCCAAGTCAACTTCCATCCGGTTTCACACCCCCCACAGGTGGATTTAGCGGAACTGGCACATTTGCTGGTGGCACAGGTAGAGCCGGACGTTTAGGTATACTTTCAGAGGAAAACAGCCCCATTCGTCTGCTTATTCCCATCGCCGCTGTCATCGCGCTGCTGCTGGCTGGCCTCAGTGCCTATCGTCCACGCTTTAATCGGTTAGCAACCATTCTGACAGCTCTGGCAGGATTGGCAGCCCTCGTCTTTTTCATCATTTTCTTCGTGTCAGGTTCCACCGCACAAATTGCTGTGACGAACTTTGTCACACCTGGCTTCTGGCTGGCATTGGTTGGCAGTGTAGGACTGGTTGGGCAATCCTTCATCCCGCGTAATCGAAAAGTAACTGTTGATGAAGGCAATGTACGTGACATAATCAAGGAACCGCGCAAACGCAGCGGCCTGAGTGTCGGTCAAAACATCAGTGTCGCAGTCGATGCGCTCATGGCAAATAAGCTCCGTTCCGGGCTGACCATGTTAGGTGTCATTATCGGTGTTGCCTCAGTGGTATCCCTGCTCTCGGTTGGACGCGGCGCACAATCAGCCGTCACCGAACAAATCGAAAGCGCTGGGACAAACCTGCTCACGATTTCACCCGGCTCACGTGCTGGTTTTGGCTTCGGCGGTGGCATCGGTGGCGGCGGCGGTATACAGACCCTCACCTATAACGATGCCGTAGCCATTCAACAGCAGATCACGGGTATCAGCGCAGTCTTGCCGCAGTTCAATGGCAACTTACAGGTGCGTTCTGATCAGACCACACTGCAAACCTCCATTATCGGGACAACCCCGGATTATCTGCACGTTCGCAACCTGACAATGGACATCGGAGAATTCCTGACCGCCAGCCAATATGACAGCGTAGAGCGGGTAGCCGTCTTAGGACAGGAAGCCGCCAGCGAACTTTTCTCAGGCTTGAACCCGATTGGTCGCAACATTCGCATCAATGGCAAGATTTTTCGGGTAGTGGGTGTGCTGAGTTCGCAGGACAGTGGCTTCGGCGGCAATGCCAATCTGGACATTTATGTGCCCCTCACAACCGCTTACCGCCACCTCTTTAACGCCCGCGCCACAGGCAGCAGCAAATATCGTGTCAGCAGTATCGTGATTTCGGTCACGAACAGCAGCGATGTAACCAACGTATCGAACCAGATTACCACTCTGCTGCGCACTGAACATCGCCTGAAAACCGATGCCAGCAACGACTTTAGTGTCCAGAGCCAACAGCAGTTGCTCACTACTGCCAGCAATATAACAGGTGTGTTGACCGTATTGCTCGGCGCAATCGCCAGTATTTCCCTGCTCGTCGGCGGAATCGGTATCATGAATATCATGCTCGTGTCCGTCACTGAGCGCACCCGCGAAATCGGCTTGCGCAAAGCCATCGGTGCGCGGCGTTGGCATATCTTGCAGCAATTTCTCATCGAAACCGTGTTCCTCAGCACATTGGGTGGCACGCTCGGTGTCCTGTTGGGCGTGGCCATTGCCCTGCTGGTCAACAACAGCGGTTTATTGACAACTTCCGTGACCGCCGATTCCATCGCGCTCGGTCTTGGCTTTTCCATCATCATCGGCGTGTTCTTCGGAGTATATCCGGCGAACCAGGCCGCATCCTTACAACCTATTGAAGCGTTACGCTACGAATAACACGCTACGGAGACAATGACTATGAAACTCAAACGGATATTATCGACCAGCATCGTGCTGGGGGTCATGCTGCTGGTCAGTTCCATCGGCGTGACCGTCGCTGAGACCAGCACAGCACAGACCCTGACCATCGGCTTCATCGGCGCGAGCAGCGGTTCGCAGATGGATCGCGACATGCAGTTGTATCAGGCAGCGGTACTGGCGGCTGAAGAAATCAATGCTGGCAGCGATGACGATGTTGCCGGCATCAGCGGCCCCAGTTCCACCCGTTACGACTTGAATGTAACCTATTACAAAGCCGACACCAGCGGCGATGCGATTACGGCTGTCAGCGATGCCGAAAATGACAATGCCGTCGCCATTCTTGGCCCGCATGAATCGGATCTGGCGCAAAGCATTGTCGATGATGGCAGGCCGGATGTACCCATTCTGTTGGGCGCGGCAGACTCCCCGAAAGCGACCCATGTTTTCCGTCTGGCTGCCAACTACGACGATTGGGCAAAAGCAGCGGCGAATTATCTGGTCGATGAACGCAAGTTCACCCGCATCGCGGTTGATGTCGCCAACACAGATACAGCCTTGAATGGCATCAAAACCTTCAAATCCGCTGTTAGCTCCAGTCTGATTGTTGCCGATTTACAGCACTCAGCCGACAAACAGGATTTCAGCAGCGATGCCAAAACTATCCGTGACTCGCAGGCACAGGCGCTTTTTGTCTGGACGCTCAACGCTCCCATGCTCAGTTTGCTCGATGCGCTGAAAACCAACGGATGGTCAGGAGTCATCGTCTATGCAGGTCTGGATAGTTCGTTTCTGGCAGTTGCCAATAACGATCAGGCAAACGGTCTGATTGGCCCTGCTGCATGGGCATCCAACGCTTACGACTCCGCTAGCCAGAAATTCGTAGCCGATTACACCACACGCTGGGGTAGCGCTCCTTCTGATGCCGCCGCTGTCTATTATGATGCCGTTTACCTGCTGGCCTCAGCCATTACCAGCGCCGGAGATAGCCCATCCAGTATTGCTTCCAAACTATCCAGCGTCGATTACACGGGCGTAGCAGGAATTTATGAAAATGGCACCACCCACTCTCTGTTGATGGTACAGGTGCAGCCAGATAACAGCCTGATGGAAGCCGCTCGTTATGAAGGCACAGTTTGCACTACCTGCCCCGATACCTGGTGGACAGATACAACCGACAAAACGGTGAACAAAAGTGCCACCTTCACCCTCGGCCTGATTGCCACACTCGATGGCCCGTCCGAAACAACCGGCACACAGATCGAAGATGCAGCCCGGTTGGCGATTCGCGAAATCAATGACGCTGGCGGTGTCATCGGCAAAGATGGCATTCGCTACACGCTGAACTTACGCACCTATTCGGTAACAACGGCTGATGATGCCAAAACCGCCTATGCTCAGGCCTTGACCGATGGCGCATCCGTTGTGTTGGGACCGGACTTTAACAGCCAGATCATTCCCAACCTGCAAGACCCGGCAGCATCCAAAGTCGTGCAGATGGTATCCGCCACCGATAGCCAGATCAGCACCGACGAGCCATCGAACTACGTCTTGCAGCTCCGCTCCACCGACAACAGCATGATTAAAGTCATTGGCAACTATCTGATGAATGTGCGCGGCATGACCCGCTTTGCTTCGGTTGCCGTCCGTACCGACTATGGTCTGAACGCTGTCGAAACCTTTGCCGATCAGGTTGCCGCTGATGATAACAGTCAGCTCGTGCTGCGGCTGGAACACGATGTGGACGAAACCGATTTCGCCCCGCTGGCGGAAAACATCGCCAGCTCATCAGCCGAAGCTGTCGTCGTCTGGTCAACCCAGCCCGCCGCGACTGCCCTCCTCAGCGAACTGCAAAAACTGAACTGGAAAGGTGTCATGGTCTATGGCTACCCCTCGGTGGATTTCATGACGAATGCAGCCAGCAGCAGCGTTGAAGTCTTGGGGCCGGTCAACTGGTGGCCGACTGCGCACGATTGGGTCAGTCAGGATTTCGATGCGCGCTTTAAGGCGCGTTACAATCAGACTCCCATCGCGCAAACAGCCGCCTACTATGATGCAGTCTACCTCATCGGTCACGCCATCCAATCGAGTGGAGCCAAACCCGCCAATATACAAAGCTGGATAAACAGTCAGGAGTCTTTCACGGGAATCCAGGGACAGTATTCCCCCGACACCTATGGCGATGGCGAATTAACCCAATCGGTGCTTATTCTCGGCACAAGCAACAGCCAGGTTACAGAACTGGCGCGCTATAACGGAACCACCTGTTTGGTGGGCTGCAATTAGTCGTACACTATCAATATAACGATGCTAACCGAGCCATCAAAAAGCGTTGACTTCGTAGGGGAGGGTCTGTGACCCTCCCTCTCTGGAATACCAACCGTCTCGGTGCAATTGAAGAGTGAATTTTCAGTGACAAACACCGTAACTTTGCATATGTCTAAACAACACATACTGATTGTGGATGATGATAAGGAAATTGTCCGGGTCTTACGGGCTTATCTGGAACAGGCCGGCTTTGAAGTATCAACCGCCTATGATGGCAATACTGCCCTGCACATTATCAACAGTGAGCGCCCGGAGTTGGTGGTGCTGGATTTGATGCTGCCCGACAAAGATGGCCTGGATATTACGCGCCTCGTGCGCAGTGAACCCAACCTGGCACGCATTTACATCATTATGCTCACCGCCAGAATCGAAGATACCGATAAAGTTGTCGGACTGGAAATTGGGGCGGATGATTACGTCACCAAGCCCTTTAACCCGCGTGAAGTCGTGGCTCGCGTCCGTTCGGCTTTCCGCCGCGTCCAGTTGGATGATGACCTGTCCAACCAGCGCGTGCTGCACTATGAAATGCTCACACTCGATCTTTCCCGGCGGCATGTCACCCTCAACGGAGAAGCGCTCGAACTCACGCCAACCGAATTTAATTTACTCGCCACCTTAATGCAAAAACCCGGTGTGCCCTTTACCCGGACAGAACTCGTGCAAAAACGTCTGGGCTACGATTACGAAAGCTTAGAACGCACCCTCGACAGCCATATCCGCAACTTACGCAAGAAAATAGAACCTGACCCTGCTCAACCGCTCTACATTCAGACCGTCTACGGTGTCGGCTATCGCATGGGAGAACCCTGAATAATGCGGCGCTATATCAACCGCTTCTGGATTCGCCTGAGCATCATTTCCACTATGATGGTGCTCATCGGGGTTCTGCTGGTCGGCCTCGGCAGCCTCATCCTCACCCGCAACGAACTCCTTGTTTCGTTCATTGACGGACGTATTCGTGCAGAAGGGGGTCTGCTGGATCAACTCGCCATTTATTACCACGACAACGGTAACTGGGATGGTGTCGATACCCTCATCAACGAATTCGACCCACCCTTGATTCGCGGCCCCAGTGGTGGATGGTCGCTCACCTTTGCGGATGAGAGCGGTAAGGTGATTTTCGACCCACATTCGGGCACAGTCGGGCAGCAGCTCACGCGCGAACAGGAAACCGAATCCATCCCGGTCTATGTCGATGGACGTATACGCGGATTTGTCCGGTTAGCACGTTTTAATGTCCCACCTCCCCCGGAAAAATTCCCGGAAAGTTTACAGCCTTTCATCTTCCGTCAGGTCAGCCAACTACTGCTCATTCTGGCGGCTGTTGGCGGAATCGTCGGCATACTGGCTGGAATTTTATTGAGTCGTGGTCTGACTGCGCCGCTCAACGAACTGGCGAAATCTGTACAGGAATTTGGCAGCAGCAACCTCAGCAAACGTGCCAGAGTATGGGGCAGCGAAGAAGTTGTTGCAGTCGCCAGTGCCTTCAACAATATGGCGGAGGCCTTGGAAACTGCTGAATTGCAGCGCCGCAATATGGTTGCCGATGTCGCCCACGAACTCCGCACACCGCTTACCGTGTTACAGGCCAATCTTCAGGCCATTCTGGACGGCGTATATCCCACCAGCCCGGAAGAGATGCAAAAACTGATGGAGCAGACTGAACTGCTAAGTCACCTCGTCAATGACCTGCACGAACTCGCTCAATTGGAAGCCAGACAGCTTCCCTTGCATCTCGATAAAGTTGATCTGGATAAATTGGTGGACAGCACCGCGCGGAAATTCGAAGCCATTGCGCAGAAACAGGAAATAGACCTCAAAATCAGCGTCCCCGAACACGCGATTGCCGTACAGGGAGATGCCAACCGCCTCCAGCAGGTTGTCAATAATCTGACCCAGAATGCCCTCACTTTTACCCCTGCCGGGGGAACCGTGTCGGTTTCACTCACACAGAAGCCAGATCAGGCACTCATTGTCGTTCAGGACAGCGGCAGTGGTATCGCTGCCGAATATCTGCCCCACGTATTCGAGCGTTTTTACCGCATTGATCGTTCACGCAGCCGTGCGACCGGAGGGGCGGGTTTAGGACTCGCCATCGTCAAAGCCATTGTCGAAATGCATAACGGACAGGTCGCCGTAGTCAGCGACGGCATTCCGGGGCATGGCGCGACCTTCACCGTCATGCTTCCACTCGATACACCACAGGCCGAAAGTTCGTCCTAAATTACACGACTTCTCCATAAGTTCTCAAGAATTGGCGCGTAAAGTAACGCTAACGTGGGAGATAGAGTCGTCGTACTATCACGCCGGCACACCTCTATCTTCTGCTCTGTGTGTCTCTCGAATTTCAAGGAGAAAATGCATGAAAAAGTTGGGTTATTTCTTATCCTGTGCAGCTTTGGCAGCGGCCTTATCCGGTGCGATCAGTGTTTATGCCCAGGATGCCGTAGACCCAGCCTCGCTGGATTACATCACCAAAGCCTATACCAATACACTGGCTTCCACCAGTCTCCACATTGAAAGTCAATCGCAAACCGAAAGTGCCGGTCAACAGCAGGGAACGGGTTTTGGTCAAAAACAGAGTGCCAGTTTCGATGCGGTCAAAACTGCGGATAGCTGGAACGTGAAGGGTGCCCGTACAACTGCCATCACCACGCAGAACGGCGAAATCGATATCGAAATCGACACAGCCGTCGTCGATGGCAAAATCTACCTGCAAATAAGTGGTATGCCTCAGTTCGGACAGGGAGATCAGAACGCGGCTGCGGCTGTTCCTCAGGGCTGGTTCGACCCCACCCAGTTGGAAGCCTCTGGTCAGCGCATTCGCGGTGTCGGCAATACCGATCCCAAAACTACAGTTCTCACCTTGCTTGATGCACTTAATCTACCCGTAACCGGGCAAAGCGTCACAGCCTTGAAAGAACTTGCCGCCGATACCATTGATGGTCAATCCATGCGCGTTTTCCAGATAACACTTGACCCGGCCATTATCCTGCAAAGTGATGCAGCAGCCCTGCTCCGGGGCGGTGGTTTTGGTGGCTTTGGTGGAGGGTTCTTCGGTGGTGGTCGCCCAGGTCAGGATGGTCAGGGGCAAGGTAATGGTGGCTCATTGGCACAGGGCACATTTACACCGCCCGGTGATGGAACCGCCTTCCCGACTGCACAACCGCCAGACCCGGCCAATTATCAGATCACCTTTGCCGTCTATGTGGGCGATAACGATCAGTTGATCCACCGCATCTATAGCGTCGTTGCCATAGCCGCCACAGTAGATAATGGAAATGGCTTCGGCGGACAGCCTGCCCGTACCATCACGACAGTTACCGACTTCTCTAAGTTCAACGACCCCTCGATTACCGTAACTGCTCCCGAAATCACATCCTCGTAGTGCATTTCTCCGAGACAACGGCTCTGTTTGTGCCGTTGTCTCTTTTGTCCCTGAATGCGATCTTTATTCGCTTACTTTTTCCGCCAGGGTAGCTTCAGTATTGCGTGTGTAGAACCCAATCTGGTCTTTGATAAACTCGTAACCCGCTTTGGGATTCTGGTACACCCAGCCAATATTGGTCACATGGGCTTCCGGTGCGTCCAGATCAATCCAATAGCAAACCCCTTTGTAAGGGCAGGTATAGGTACGATCAGTGACTTTGAGATACTCCATCTTCACCACATCCGGTGAGAAATACCAGTTGCCCTCAAAATCCTGTACGGTTTCATTTGGAATGCCGGACGCGACAATATCGCTGTCTTTACGCTTCTTGATGGTATAACGCATGGAAACAACTCTCCTCAATGACTGCTTTCAACGAAACTTCCGTGATGCTGGAAGCGACTTACTTCGGATAGCATCAAACCCCGTTAACTTACCCGAATTAATCGAATATTAAACTGAATTTACGAACCACCGAAATTGGCGCGCAACTCACACAGCGTTACAATCGTTCACTTAATTTGACTTGGATAAGTGATGTAAAATGGCCTATCTTTACGAGAAACACTGGACTCAAGCCGAACTTCGCCGTCATATCGGGCATCTGGATCAGATAGCAGGCATCAAATATCTGGAAGCCGCCGATGGCACAGAACGCGGTGTGCGCCTATTCGAGGTCTGGACAGGCACAGGTCTGACTTTTCAGGTGTTAGCAGATCGTGCGCTGGATATTTCGACCTGTTCTTATAAGGGACTTTCGCTCAATTGGCGTTCATCAGTGGGTGATGCACATCCGGCTTATTATGACGCGGAAGGCACGAACTGGCTGCGAACATTTCCCGGCGGACTGTTCATCACCTGCGGCCTCGATACCTTTGGCGCAGCCAATAGCGATCAGGGTGAAAACTTCGGTATACACGGACGTATTGGCAATCTGCCAGCGCGGTACGTCAATTACCGCACCTACTGGCAGGGCGATGAGTACGAACTTGAAATCACGGGCGAAGTCCGTCAAACCCGCGTCTTTGGTGAAAATATAGTGCTGCGCCGTCGAATTGCTGCCCGATTGGGATCGAACCAGATCACCATCACTGATACCGTCACCAACGAAGGCTTTACACCGCAGCCGCACATGATTTTGTATCACTTCAATCTCGGCTTTCCGCTCGTCAGTCCGTCAACCCAACTGCACATTGATGCGGAACAAACCGTTGCGCGGGATGCAGTAGCGGAAAAAGGTCTGGACTCATGGAATGTTTTCCAGCCGCCAACTGCCAATTATCGCGAGCAGGTTTTCCGCCATAATGTCAAAACCAACCAGCAAGGCGAATCAGTGGTTGAAGTCCATAACCCGGATTTGGGTGTTGGTCTGCGCTGGCGTTATGACAAAGCCACCCTGCCCCATCTTTTCGAGTGGAAACAAATGGGCGAAGGGGTGTATGTACTGGGCATCGAACCGGGCAATTCCAGCGCCATTGAAGGGCGAGCGACTGCGCGGGAACGCGGCGATTTACCCCACTTGAATCCCGGTGAAAGCCGACTGTATTCACTGCACCTCGAAGTCATAGAAACCCAGTAGGAGCGATAACCTAATCACTAATTGAGAATACTGTAATTACGGCGGTGGGTTTGGCAGCAATCTCTCTGATCGCCGCCCCGCCGATAGGGTAGGCGGCGGCGACGACGGGGAAACTAACGCCGACAACCGCCATTGAACGAGTAGCCGAGGTCGAATTTATTTTTAGAGCGGAAAAGTCAGTGGCAGTGGGCATAACAATCCAGTTCAACTTCTTTTACAGGATACAAGTTACCTGTCGCAACGGGCAGTATGAAGCGTAGCACAAACGCTCTAAAAAAGGGCTACCATTTGGTAAACTTTTCGGTAAGTATTTTCTTACTTTGTTTCTATCCGTTCTCGTTTTTCCACAAGCTCTGATTCCTGCTCCGAAAATGAATCTCTCGGTATCCTCGGATGCTCTGTGGTTCAATTTTCATTTTCCGGTGTGGGCACGAAATTTCCGCCAATTACACTTCCCTAGTTGCAAAATCATCTTCTGTATGCTAATTATGAGCAGTCTCTAACATCCAGTAAGGAATAGTCAAGAATATGCCGACTCCAGATCAGGACACCAGCAAGAATCAGGCAGCGGATACAACGCCTGAAGCAAAAACCAATTTCATCCGTGAAATTGTCGATGAGCATAACCGGACAGGTCGTTTCGGAGGAAAAATTCAGACCCGTTTTCCACCGGAACCCAATGGTTATCTCCACATCGGTCATGCCAAATCCATCACCATCAATTTTGGCATTGCCAACGACTACGGTGGAAAATGCAACCTGCGCTTTGACGACACCAATCCAACCAAAGAAGATGTCGAGTACGTCGATTCAATCATGGCCGACATCAAGTGGCTGGGCTACGATTGGGAAGATCGCCTCTTTTTCGCCTCGGATTACTTCGAGCAGTTATACCAATGGGCAGTCCAGCTCATCAAGTCTGGCAATGCCTATGTTGATGACCTGACCGCCGACCAGATTCGTGAATATCGCGGGACATTGACCCAGCCCGGTAAGGACAGTCCTTACCGTAACCGTACCGTCGAGGAAAACCTTGCTCTGTTCGAACGTATGAAGAACGGCGAATTCCCCGATGGATCGCATGTTTTGCGTGCCAAAATCGATATGTCGTCACCGAATATCAACCTGCGTGACCCGGTGCTGTACCGCATTCTTCATGCCGAACATCACCGAACGGGCGACAAATGGAAGATTTACCCCATGTATGACTATGCGCATGGGCAGTCCGACTCGATTGAAGGTATAACCCATTCGATTTGTACGCTCGAATTTGAAGATCACCGTCCGCTGTATGACTGGTGCCTGGACACACTCGGCATTCATCATCCACAGCAGATCGAATTTGCGCGGCTCAACCTCAACTACACCGTTTTGAGCAAGCGCAAGCTCATCAAGCTCGTGCAGGACAAATATGTGCGCGGTTGGGACGATCCCCGTATGCCCAGTCTGTCCGGTCTGCGTCGTCGTGGCTATACACCGGAATCCATCCGCAATTTTTGTGAAATGCTGGGCGTTGCCAAAAGCAACAGCATCGCGGAAATCGGGATGCTCGAATACTGCGTCCGTCAGGATTTGAACAAACGGGCGGCGCGTGTCATGGGTGTGCTGCGTCCTCTAAAAGTCGTCCTGACCAATTATCCTGAAGGTCAGGTGGATGAACTCGACGCGGTGAACAACCCGGAAGACCCATCTGCTGGAAGCCGTAAAGTGCCCTTTTCGAAGGTACTTTACATCGAGCAGGAAGACTTCATGGAAGAACCGCCGAACAAGTTCTATCGCTTGGCTCCGGGACGGGAAGTTCGGCTGCGTTATGGCTATTTCATCAAGTGCGAAAGTGTCGTGAAAAACGATCAGGGCGAAATCACTGAAATCCACTGCACCTACGACCCGGCAACACGGGGCGGTGAAGCCCCGGATGGACGCAAAGTTAAGGCGACCATCCACTGGCTTTCAGCGCAACATGCTGTACAGGCTGAAGTCCGTCTATATGAAAGTCTGTTTACCGTGCCGAATCCAGGCGCAGGTGAAGGCCGTGATTTCCTCGACGACATCAACCCCAATTCGTTGCAGGTACTCGAAAACGCCTGGGTTGAACCGAGTCTGAAGAACGCTAAATCCGGCGAACATTACCAGTTCGAACGGCTGGGTTATTTCAGCGTTGACCCGGATACTAGCGCCGACAAATTGGTCTTTAACCGTACCGTGACCCTGCGTGACGATTGGGCAAAAATCCAGAAAGCGCAGCAAGGTTAACCCGATCAATACTTAGGACGGAATTAACCCTTTGTGACCTTTCTAGCCCCTTTAGTGGGCTTACCGTATTTTCTCGTAGCCAGGGGTTTTGAACCCCTGGTGGCATGAATCGACAATGACTCTTCCGGCGCAAGAAAATCACTCACAAACAATCACCCACATCATCCTATCACCCCAATTTCCTATGCGCTTCATTGACAACAATCAGCGTCACGGCTAGAATCCGAGCATCTATGATTATTTGTGATTATTTATGACCATCACCAGAGGATCATCATGAATCCGCCCGGATACTACACCCAGCAGGAAATCCTCAGCCAACCAGAAGCCTGGATGTCGGCCTTGGATGTCATTCAGGAACATACAGAAGCCATCCAGCGCTTTTATCAGGAAGGCAAATTTGAGGCAGTGGTGTTTACGGGGTGCGGCTCAACTTACTATCTGGCAGAAGCGGCGGCAGCTTTGATGCAGCGGCTCTGCAATGTTTATGCTCGTGCCCTACCCGCTTCAGAAATCTGGTTGTATCCACGCTCATCCTATTTACCAGATCGCAACACCCTGCTGGTCGCCATCAGCCGCTCCGGTGAAACCACTGAAACACTCCGTGCGGTAGAATCGTTCAAAGCACGCGGCATGGGCGCGGTCATGACCCTTTCCTGTTATCCGGGACGCGAACTGCCTGGATTAGGCGACCTCAATATCCTGCTGCCTTCCGGTCAGGAAAACAGCATTGCCCAGACTCGCGCCTTCAGCGTCCTCTATCTCGCCAACGTCGCCAGCATCGGCTTATGGAGTGAACAGGAACATTTGGGGGAAGAGTTAGCCCGTCTGCCAGAAATCGGACGCAATTTGATGCACGACTATGCGACATTAGCCAGGCAGCTTGGCGAATCAACCACGTTAGATCGTTTTTATTTCCTCGGCTCCGGAACACGCTATGGGTTAGCCTCCGAACTCAGCCTGAAAATGAAGGAAATGTCCCTCAGCCACAGCGAACCCTTCCGCTTCATGGAATTCCGTCACGGCCCGCAGTCTATGATTACGCCCTCGGCGCTGGTGGTAGGTCTGGTTTCTCAAACCAATCGCGAAAGTGAGCATAAAGTCCTGGAAGATATGCGCGCACGCGGCGCACAAATCCTCAGCATGGGCGATGATGCCGCCTACGATGTCGCCTTCCGCACCCACTTAAGCGAGGTCGCCTGCAATGTCCTTTGTTTACCTGTCGGACAACTGCTGGCGTACCATCGCGCTCTTCATCAGGGTTACGACCCTGACCGTCCAAACAATCTCGATGCAGTTGTGCATTTGGATGATGTTTAATTCAATTTCCTAATCCCAGCCATTTTGCAGATCGAAAACAAACCCGTTTATGACGGGCGCTTTCGATTCTCTAACCTCATCTAACCAACTTCATACCGTACTCAAACGACCTTATCACCCACGAACAATTGATACGTCCAGACACAATCTTTACAATGAAATGAGACTTAAAGACTATTGCGGCAGATAATCAAGGCGGCTTCATTGGATAAGCAGGTTACACTCATTACGATGTTCTCGCTGCTCTTCGTAAGCGGCATTTTTTGTTTAATCATCCTGCTCACCATGCTGCGGCAGATTCGTCACCGCCGCCAGATCATTCTGGCTGAATATACCGCGCCTGCCAAAGTACAGACCGGCACCATGCGCACCGTTACCGCGACCCAACCCATGCCGCGTATTAGCCCCGTACCAGAACGATGGCGCATCCCTATTCAGAGCGGCACACCCAATCAGGTCATCCTCAGTATCGAACCGGAAGAGGGTCCCACCAGCGACCACCGCAACGTGCAAAAACTGATCGATTTCCTGAAACGCGAAGCCGTTCAAAAAGCCAGTTAGCGCAAGATACTTTTTACTTTAGACTTTTGACGGGTCTTTTCCACCTTATTGCAGACTTAATTTCAAAATGCCCAGTTCGGGCTATTTTGATTCGTGCGCATGAATATAATTAAACACAGGAGGCCGTTCATGACTAATCTTCCGGGGCCAGTAAAACAGGGTCTGTCTAAAGGCAGTGTGATTGGCGTTGGTTTAAGCGTTTTTGCCCTTATCTTGTTTGCGATTCTGTGGAAAGTATTCGAGCAGTTAGGGATGGACTATCTACCGCGGCTGTTTGCGTCGGTTTGTATTCCGCCAGCGGTCATCGCGGGGCTGATCGGTGCTTATGTATTATTAATTCGTCCAGCGAGCAAACCCAAAGAATAGTCCCTTTTAAGCTTAACGGTTTCATTTTCGGAAACGATAGGCAATCATCACGGGCGTTCCAGCGTGAACCGAATCGCTGGCAAAGCGCACACTGGCATCCTGCCCCAGACGCGGTTCAACCACCTGTTCAACGGTCAGACCCGCCTCCTGTGCCGCATGATGATAATCAGCATACAAATGCGCATAATGCTCGACAGCATAGGTTTTACCATCCGGCGCACTGAAACTGCGTTTCTGTCCATTGAGAAAAATAAACGGGTGAAAATCGCTCACCAGTGCCCAGCCACCCGGTCTTAAAATGCGTCCAATCTCGCACATCGACTGCCCCAACCTCGGCAGATGCCCCAGCGCCAGACCACACAACACCACATCAACCGACTCACTCGCCAGCGGAATCGCCTCGCTGCTGGAAAGCGCCCGGTTGACCAGTCGATTCGCCTTCAGCATCGCCGCGCTGTTATCCAAACCAATCACTACCGCCGCGCCCTGCTCCATTGCCATCAGTCCATAGCGTCCTGTCCCACACGCGAGATCAAGTACCACCTGCCCTTTTAATTCCGGCAGCAGACTCTTCATAGCGGCTTCTTCGGCTTGCATCAAGGCATTATGCGCATGAGGTGGATAGCTCGCCGCCCATTTGTCATATGCAGCAATACTGTCCAATGTTTGCGGTGGCTGTACAGGCACAATTTTCCGAAGGATTCGTTTAAGCATAGAAGCTAAGGCTTTTTATCAGTTGGTGATGCACAATCACATATCCAGTCTTTCTGGCTGCTATCCAGGATATAGCAGGTAACTCCCTCACCGTGCCAACTTGGAAAAG
>JBGAGR010000031.1:0-40698 GCA_044226645.1 Aggregatilineales bacterium | reverse complement strand
GCGGGTAAGAGCAAAATCACGATAACCAGCACCACGCCGAGCAGGAAGGTGATAGCATAGGTGCGGACATAGCCAGTCTGTACGGTGCGTAAGCGTCCGGCGCTCCAGCGGGCTACCCTGCCGACACCGTTGACGATGCCGTCGATGATGCCGAGGTCAACGGGCTTGCTCAACAGGTCGCCGATGGCGTTGAAGCCCTTGCCGATGACGACATTGTGAACATAATCGTGCCAGAATGCCCAATCGACAGTGTTGGCGAGGAAGCCTGCCAGCACATTGAAGGGATTTTCGAAGAGGCGGTTGTAAGTTTGATCCCAGTACAGCCGCGCATTCGCCATGCCCCAAATGGCTTTGGTTTCCGGGCGCACTTCCAGCGGGTCGTGATGATCGGCGGTGAGCGCTTTGCCTGTGCCGTAAATCGAACGCGCCAAGAAAATCGCTCCGAGCGCTAACAGCAGCGCTCCGATGGCGATAAGCGGTTGGAATTCCGCCGGGTGAATGTTGCTGACGCTGAATTCGAGGAATTTGGTCAGCCGTTCCGCGCCGAAGATGTTTTCCAGCCCGAGGACGTTATGGGGCATGTTGAGCATCATACCGCCCAGCAGACTGAGCAGGCCGAGGATCAAGAGCGGGATGACCATCGTGGGGGCGCTTTCCGATGCCCAATTGGCGGCTTCGGTACGGGGTTCGCCGTAGAAGACCATTTCCATCTGCCGCCACATGTAGAAGGCGGTGAAAGCGGCTGCCAGCAAGAGCATGGCGAAGGCGATATATCCGCCGACATTGTTGCCGACGATGCCGGAAATCCATGAACTGGCGAGAATTTCATCTTTTGACCAGAAGCCCGCGAAGGGGAAAATACCCGCCAACGCGAGTGTCCCGACCAGATAAGTCAGATAGGTGAGCGGCATGGCGCGTTTGAGTCCGCCCATGTTGCGCATGTCCTGCGGATCAAATTCTTCCTCATGCTCGTGATGATCGTCATGGTCGTCGTGACCGTGTGCATCATGAGCAGCGTGTTCATCATGTCCGTGATGGGATGAGTGATGGTGTCCGTGTTCCATGCCGTGAATGACCGAGCCGCTGCCGAGGAACAGGAGCGCCTTGAAGAAAGCGTGCGTCACCAGATGGAACATGGCGGCCTGATAGGCTCCGACACCAACTGCCGCAACCATGAAGCCAAGTTGGCTGATGGTGCTGTAAGCCAGCACGCGCTTAATATCCCACTGACCGATGGCGATATAGCCAGCGACTAGCGCGGTTGATGCGCCGATGATGGTGACTACCAGTGAGGTCAGTTCGGCGTTGGCGTAGAAGACGTTGCTGCGCACCATCATATACACGCCTGCCGTGACCATTGTGGCGGCATGGATGAGCGCGCTGACAGGGGTTGGGCCTGCCATCGCGTCCGGCAGCCAGACAAAGAGCGGAATCTGCGCTGATTTACCGGTTGCTCCCAAAAGCATGAACAGCGTAATCAGCACGAGAACGGTCTTAATGGGCAGCGTGAAGGGGCCGAAATTGACCTGATGATCGTCCTTCAGCATCCGTTCAGCCTGACCGAAAACGCCTAAATCTTTAGTGGCGATCTGGTCATTATTGAAATACTGCGGTTCAGCGGCAGCAGCACCTTCAGCGACATGTTCGCCTGCCGGAGCGGTGTTGTGTTCGCCTTCGGTGGTGGTGGCAGCAGCTTCACCTTCAACAGGAGCCGCTGTTTCGGCGGCGGTCAGGGCGGCTTCGTGTTCTTCAGTCGCCAGCGGGACATTGGCGATTTCGCCGGGACGGAAATAATCGAGCGTGCCGAATGTCCAGAACATGAGGAAAATCGCCATCAGCAGACCGAAGTCACCGATGCGGTTCAAAATCATGGCTTTACGGGCAGCGAGGCTGTTCTTCCAGCCGACACCGTTAGGCTTATCGAACCAGAAGCCGATCAGCAGGAAGGAGCATAAGCCCACGCCCTCCCAGCCGACGAACATCATGAGGAAATTGTTGCCCGTGACGAGGATAAGCATGAAAACGAAGAACATGTTCAGATAGGCGAAGAAGCGCGAGAAACGCGGGTCGCCATGCATGTAACCGCGTGCGTAGATGTGGATGAGCGAACCGACACCCGTTACCACGAGCATCATGGTCACGCTGAGGGTATCCACGCGCATCTGCCAGGGGATTTCCACGCCAGCCGAGCCGAGGCGTATCCAGCCATCGAGGAAGGGCGGAGTCACGACAACCGATTCATAATTGCTGCCGTTCAGATAACTCCACAGGAGCAGCGCGATAACGAAGGCCAGAATAGCGGCTGTCGAGCCGACAATGCCCGACCACTGTTCCCCTAAACGCTTGCCCCACAGCAGGTTAATCACCATCCCAATAAGCGGGATAAAAATGATTAACGGTACAAGTTGCGGGTAATTTTCCATAAAGTCCTCACAGTAAAGGTAGAGATAAGGCGCGGCCCATCCCTACAGTATTAGCCTTCCATCTGGTGCAGTTCGTCGATGTTGATGCTCTGCTTGCTGCGGAAGATGGCGACGATTAAAGCCAACCCTACCGCGACTTCAGCCGCCGCAACCGCGATGACGAAGAAAACGAAGAGATGCCCATCCATCTGCTTCCACTGGCGAGCAAAAGCCACAAAGGCCAGATTGGCGGAATTCAGCATCAATTCAACAGACATAAATAACAGGATGGCGTTGCGGCGCAGCAGCACACCCATCGCGCCCAGAATAAACAGGACGGCGCTTAACATGATATAGGCTTCAGTTTGAACCATGACTACGGCTCCAATTCGGTTAGTTCCAAGTTCTGAGTTCCTAGTTCCTAGTTTTCAGAGGACACGATGTATCGTGTCCCTACTCAGCACTCAGCACTTTGTACTTTGAACTATTTAATCTCCGGCGGCTTCCGGCTGTTGTTCGGGAAGCTGCGGCTGCGACTCACCCTCATACTGACCGACTACATCATGCCCAATCTGACCGCTAATGACATCGGTCAGCGGCTTCATCACACGGCGACGCACGTCACGACGACGCGGCACGAAGTTTTCCTTATGCGTCAGGACAATCGCGCCGATCATCGCCGCCAGCAGCAGAATGGCGATCAACTGGAAAGGCAGCATGTAGCGCGAAAACAATAACTTACCGATGGCCTGTGGCCCACCAAAACTGGGAACGGCTGTATCGACTACCGGAATGGTAATCGGACGGAGGCCAGCCGCCGAAGTCTGTTCCTGAGAAACCACCAAAAGCTGAGAGGTATTGCGCTTGACGGCGAACACATCCGGATTGTCCAGACGTACCAAGACCTGTCCGGCATCGGTAAATGCCCAGGAGCGCAGGAGCTGCGTTTCCGGCACGAGCGGCAGTTCAACCATCGCACCCGGCTGAAGATCAGTCAGCAGAACCTTGTCGTCGGCTTTATCTTCTATCGAGCCGAAATCAGTCAGGCCGACTGGCGCTGTATAGGCATTAAAAACGGCAACACGCGCCATGCGGGTATCCACCGTTTCGAGATTATCGGCAAGCAGGCTGCTGAACTGCGGCGGCGTAGTGGCAGAGCCACCATAAGCCACCACACTGTAGGTGTTGGCCTCGCGCTCGCCGCTGGCTTCCAGCTTAACATCAGTCGTCGCAAGGGCGGTAGTGCTGCCAACAGCGGTCAAGGCCACCGTATAATCACCGGGAGCCAGAGTCGTCAGATCGGTTGAGCCGCCAAAGACAACATCACTGGCAAGCAGTTCATTGTTGGCGTAGACATCCACCGAACCCGCATAGGGCGCGGCGTTGATGACGCGCAGCATGGGCGCACGATCATTGACGGTATCGAGGTCAAGATTGCCCTGCAAAATGGAGATGCCGACAATCGCCAAAAAGGCCGCCGCCAGCCCAACCGCCGCAGGTATCAACCAGCTAAAACGGCGTACCGGGTCGGTCAGTCTTTCCGCGCCGAGCAGCATGATGACAAACAGGAACAGCACCATAATCGCCCCAGCGTAGACTGCGATTTGAATCATCGCCAGGAAGGGCGCGTCCAGCATCACATAGAAAAACGCGACGCAGGCAAAATTAACGATTAAAAAGAGTGCGCTGTGAACGGGATTTTCGCTCAACAACATCGCGACAGCAGCGGCTACCGCGATACCGCCGACGATTATAAACAAAACGACTTCGGACATAGATTCTATTCCTGCCTTGGGTGCGGATATTTGTGCAGTTTATCGCAAATGTCCGCCAATCGCCAGTATTGATTAACTCACCACTCGCCTGCGTAGAGGGGGTTATACCCTTCGAAGCGGGTCTTCTGGTAAGCCCATCTCAATTCCACAAGCTGGCGCAGATGGAGCACATCATGCGCCGCCCACGCCACGAAAAAATCCCCCGAACGGATGTGGTACTGCGCTAAGGGGGGATGTTGATAAACAATTTGCCAATCGGGTTCGCGCAGACCGCGCAGCCAGTCAAGCGATGCCTGCCGTTCCTCCATAAAATCACTGATGGAGGCTTCCAGATCGCGCTCGTTATACTGACGCTCTGTGACCACCTCGACGGGGCGAATTGGCTCGAAAATGTCGTTTGAACCGCTCAGCATGATTTTGACACGGGGACGAAAATCCTCGCGTTCCTCATCTGCCAGATGATTGATGACTTCCAGTATCGACCAGGATTCAGCATTGGGTTTCCAGCGGGCTTGTTCAGGGCTGATGCCCTTCGCCAACTGCCGGATGGATTTTGCGTTGTTATCCAGTTCTGAGAGACAAAATTCAAAATCCATAAGGGTCTTACCACCATTTCGTGTAGGGGCGCAGCAATGCTGCGCCCCTACATCGTCAAATGATATTCACCGCGTTTTAGAGCGGGTCTTTCATATCGGGAATGGAACGGGTAAAGACACCCGGTGCGACCTTCTGCGGGGTGGCGGGTTTGCCTTCCGGCGGCGGGTCGATGAGCATGTCTTTGGTGAAAATAGCATCACGCCGATCTGTGAAGCTCAGGCGATGTTCGTGTCCCAGCACAATGGCTTCCGTCGGGCAGGCATCTTCGCAGTAACCACAGAAAATGCAGCGCAGCATGTTGATTTCATAAGTCTTGGCGTAACGCTCACCGGGGCTGTAGCGTTCTGCGTCCGTATTTTCCGCCGCTTCTACCCAGATGGCATCGGCAGGACAGGCGGCAGCACACAAAGCACAGCCAATGCATTTTTCCAGGCCGTTGTCGTAGCGCTTGAGTTCATGGCGACCTTTGTAGCGCTCCTCAAATTCCTGCACCTGTTCGGGATATTGAATCGTCACCGGCTCTTCGAGCAGATGTTTAAAGGTCGTGGCAAAACCGCGTATTACATTCATGGGTTGAAAACTCTCCCAAAATTAAATTCCCGGAACTGAACCATCAGCCAGCGCAATATTCAGCCGGTTCTGATGTAATGTGTTGACTGACTTCTAAAATCTGATTCCAAAATACTTCATCATCTTCCACAAGCAGGCTAGGTCCCCACCACGCGATTACAGAACCACCCCCCTGCCATACATCACAGGCCATTGTCCTCAGTTCGCCTTCATCAGGTACACGCATGGTATATCCGGCATCTTTCACCTGCTGGGCCATTTCAGGGGAAAATTGATCCTCGAAAGAAAAGCCTTGCAGCACCATCATATACTGGCGTTCGCCTGCATGTTGACGCAGCCAGTCCATATAGCTGGGAAAAGCAATGGTGTAATCTACTGGCAGTCCATTCTGACCTGGTGCTGAAAAGCCCATCAGTTCAGTTGGAATCGGATATAAATCGAAACCGATGATGTCGGCGTAATCACTGAGATGTTCTACCTCACTCAGGTAATAGTCTACTTCATCCTGTGTCACCGCCCTGGCCTGACCATCCGTTCCGGTCACCTGGCTCAAAACAGGTGCATGAACCATCAGCACTGGTAATTCGGGAGTCACCGTCTTAACCCGCTCATATAACTCGCGCACATCCTTGTATGGATCGACGGGATCGCGCGGCGCGTAAAACGGCTCATCAATGCTCAAAACCGCCGCAATCATACCCTCTCCAGCACACTGCGACAACGCCAGAAGCGGATCATCCTGCAATGACGGAAAATTGTCAGGTGCGTAAAGCAGTTGTGCCGGGACAATCAACTTCATATCATGCTTACGCAGGGCCTGAAAAGCCGGACTATTGCGATCACAGGGCGGCAGAAAATCAACCTCATACCCCAGCGATAAAACCTCCGGCGCTTCCTGATATTCGGAAAAAGGCAAAAACGCTGTCACACCTGCGGCCTTCAACTTCATAAACCAATCATTATAGTCACGGGTTTCTCCCCAATGTTTCGGTACCCCGACCATGATGACGCTGATTTTCGTATCCTGACCGGCCACTGTTTGATAACCTGCAACGATGAGCAGGATAATCCAACACAGCAACCGGACAGGTTTATAATCCATCTTATGCTTACTTCCAACCAGTCTGATCAGCCTTTTTGGGCTTTCTTCTCGCGGATTTTGGCGAGCATGGCGGCTTTATCAAACTTGACTTTGCCACCAGCAGCAGGCGCGGCTTCGGCGGCAGGTGCAGCCTTCGGGGCAGCAATGACTGGCGCGGCTTCAGCTACCGGGGCAGGAGCCTGGCTGATGGGCAGCGCGGCAACCGGAGCAGGTGCATTCAGTGCGGCTTCAGCAGCCAGACGCGCATCTTTTTCTTCCGCGATTTTCGCCAGCTTATCCAACTGCTGGACACCATAATCGAGCAGCATGAAGGGAATAGCGATCAGGCCGCCGACCAGATTCAATACACCCCAACCGATACCGCTGCGTTCGCCCGTCACAATCGGGTCATTGGCGAAAGCGTCGAGGTCATCTTCGGGCGTATTTTGTGATCTGCCGATGCGGCGCAGATAGAGCACACCACTGGCGGCGACGATCACGAAGAACACACCGGATACAACACCGTAAGCCATCGTGCTGTTGGCTGATCCCTTGTAGACATCACCGACCACCAGCGATACGGCTGACCAGCAGACCGCGATCAGCGCCAGCGGCAGCATGATCTTCCAACCGAACTGCATCAGCTTGTCGTAACGGATGCGGGGAAGTGTCGCCCGAATCCAGACCATAAACACGAGCAAGAGGACAACTTTACCGATCAGCACCAGCGGGCCGAGGATGGGTACATGCTGAACCAGTCCAAAGCCATCCTGGAAACCACCCAGATAGAGGGTCGAAATAATCAGGCTGATGGCGATCATGCCGAGGTATTCCGCCATCATGAAGAGCGCGAATTTCATACCGCTGTATTCGGTCATAAACCCGGCAGTGAGTTCCTGTTCGGCTTCCACCAGATCGAAGGGTGAACGGCTGATTTCCGCCAGCAAAGCGATAAACAAAACCGCCGCCGCTAACGGGTTCTGGAAGATAAACCAGTTCCAGATCATGGGCTGGGCGTTGGCGATGTCACCGAGGCTCATGCTGCCGACGACCATGACCGGAACGGCCATCGTCAGACCGAGGCTGAGTTCGTAGCTAATCATCTGTGAGGTAGCGCGCAGTCCGCCGAGCATGGCGTATTTGTTGTTACTCGCCCAGCCTGCCAGCACAATGCCGTAAGTGCCGATGCTGGTGATCGCCAGCAGCCACAAAATACCGACATTGGGGTCTGCTAACCCCAGCGGGATTTGATACCATCTGCCATCGAACCAGGGGATGAGTAAATCCGGCCCCAGTGGAATAACCGCCATGACGACCAGCACTGGAACGGCTTTAATCATGGGCGCGATATACCATACCCAGTAGGATGCTCCGGCGGGTACGATGTCTTCCTTGGTGATGAGCTTGACGGCATCAGCTGCGGGTTGCAGCAGGCCGAGGGGGCCGACACGGTTGGGGCCGACACGATGCTGGAACCAGGCGATGACCTTACGTTCCAACAGAGTTGTGTAAGCAAAACCCGTGATGACCACCAGCAGGAAAATCAAGGAATAGACGAAAGCGTGAATGGTCGAACAGGTCGCATCCGTGCGGCAGATGACGACATCCGCCGGGACACGAATATTCGGGTTGAAAAGCCAATTCAGCGCATTGGTAATCCAGGCGACCACGCTGTCGATGTTGGCGATGAGCGCGACTACGCCCGCCACCAGCAGCGCAACGACCACCAGGATAATAATCACGACTGGCATTGGAATTCGCATTCCGCCGCCAGATCGCGGTTGAGGGTTACTCATTGTAGACTCAGCCATCGCTTAAACCTCACGAACTTACGTGGTTTGTGGGTAAGGGCGCAGCAGTGCTGCGCCCCTACGGGTTATTATAACGTCTTAAACTTTCGTCACCTCGCCAACCGTCACGGTCAGCGGAGCGGGATTATCACTCAAGTGGCGCGGCAGGACGAGTGTACCTTTGGGCGCGCCGCCGTTGACATGGGCGCGGACACGCAGCGCATCCGGCACATTATCCACCGTGATCTGCACCGTGTCGCCATTCGCAATGCCGAGCTTCTTGGCATCGGCGCTGTTGATCTCGACAAAAGCATCCGGGACGCGCGGGTGAACCAGTTCGCTGGAACGGAAAGCGCGTTCGCGATTATACAGGCGTGTGGTCGGAACGACGAGCATCTTACCTTTGGCTTTGGGCGCATCGGCTTTCTTGACAGTGCCAGCCGCCACTTTGCCGCCGTTATCGGCTGCCGCCGGGATTTGTACACCGAGGCCGCCTTTGTTCTGGTAAGCGGTGCCGCCGTAGTAGAGATTGCCGCCGCCGACATCCGGGAACTGCTTTTCGACCTTCGCCAGTTCGGGGAATCCACAACCTGCAAAGGCCGGGACATTTTTCACGATGTCCTGCATGACCATCGCCGCGCTCAGTCTGGCTTTGCCCTGCCCCAATTTTTCACCAATGCGTGAAAGTGCTTGCCATGCGGGAAGCGCTTCGCCCAACGGCCCCTGTCCAGTATAGAAGCGCTGGACGCGGCGTTCGCCGTTGACGAAGGAGTTGCCCATTCGGGGGCTTCGCCGTTAAACAAGGTCAGGTAGATGATGGACTTGACCTGACCGAGCCAGCTTTTAATGGTGGGGTCATCGGCTAAGAGATCGGCCTGCGCCACGATGAGCGCTTTGGGCGGATTTTGCGCAATGTCCTGCGTGGTTTCGGGTGTAAAGCCGAGATAATGCTGTCCCATGCCGTTCGCGCCGGGGATGGGTGAGAGTAATCCGTTATTGGCCTTGCCGACATGTCCGCTGCTAATGAGGAAATTGGCGGCAGACTGCATCAGGGCGCGGCTGCCATCCAGCGTCAGCCCTTCAGCGCCGACCACCACTACCAGATTTTTAGCTTCGGTCAGCTTTTTGGCGTAATCGGC
The DNA here is from genome assembly GCA_044226645.1 of Aggregatilineales bacterium. Taxonomy (GTDB): domain Bacteria; phylum Chloroflexota; class Anaerolineae; order Aggregatilineales; family Phototrophicaceae; genus CFX2. The sequence goes on along the minus strand of JBGAGR010000031.1, from coordinate 31,344 downwards.
ATATTTATCGCTCAGGATACTGAAGGCGCTGGCAGCTTCGTCATAATCGTAGCGCAGGCTTTCGCTGGCGTGATCGTCCAAGCGGGTGGGACGGGCGTTCATGACCACCAAATATGCGCCGCGATCATGGGCTTGCTTCAAGCGCAGATACCAGATCGGTACTTCTTCTTCCAGATCAGTCGCGACCACCAGTACAGCATCGCCCTTGCCCAGTGCGCTCAGATTCGTGCCGACTCCGACACCGACCTGCGCGACCAAATCGGCTCCGGCGTGAGTGGGAGGCCATGCGCCGAGACGTGTGCCACCGAGTCCGGTAACGACCTGCTTCAACGCCCATAAATCTTCATTGCTGAGGCTGCTGCCCGCGATGGCGGCAACATCACCGCCAGCCACTTTGAGTTCATCGGCGGCTTTTTGCAGTGCGTCTGTCCAATTGGAGGCACTCAGGTTCGCGCCGCGTCCGACCATCGGTTCGAGCAAACGCGACTGCGTATCGCGGGTGAAGTGATGACCGAAACGGGCTTTGTCGGAAATCCAGATTTCGTTGACCTGTTCGTTCTGACGTGCCATGACGCGCTTGATGACGGCCTTGCCGCCAAAATCGCGATCCAGACGGGTGCTGAGGCTGATATTCGAGCCTGCCGCGTCGTAAGGGTCGATGCTGGGCACTTCGGTCAATTCCCAGGGACGCGCACCGAAGCGGAAATCGGCGGTGGTGAGGGCACCCACCGGGCAAATATCAGTAGTGTTGCCGGAGAAATACGAGTCAAAGCCGGGGTCGCTGTTGGTGATAATCTGCAAGCGCCGTCCGCGTTCGTGGAAGGCCAGCACATCATCGCCAGCGATTTCATCCTGAAAGCGGATACAGCGTGCGCACTGGATGCAGCGTTCTTCATCAAGGAAGATCAGATCGCCCAGCGGGACATGCTTATCAAGGTGCTGCTTATCGCTGTAATTCATGCGGGTCTGACCGGGGCCATAACCCATCGTCAGGTTTTGCAGCGGACACTCGCCACCTTTGTCGCAGATCGGGCAGTCCAGCGGGTGGCTGGTCAGCAGAAATTCGACGACATTGTTACGGGCATCCTCTACCGCTTTGGTCGAGGTGCGGATAGCCAGCCCTTCGCTGACAGTAGTCGTACAGGCTGTGTTGAGCTTGGGTTGCCAGCGGATTTGCGGGTTGCCCTGCTCATCCTTGACGATAGCCTTGGCTTTGGGGTCAAAAGCCGAACCCATTTCGACCAGGCACATGCGGCACATGCCGACGGGTTCCATCTTGGGATGGTAACAGAACACCGGGATGTCGTTACCAATCCACTTGGCGACATCGACCAGATTCGCCCCCGCGGGAACTTGATATTCCTTGTCGTCAATATAAATGGTGACTGTGTTGGTGATATTCGTTACCATCGGTTACTCACTCGTTCATCTAGCGCTACATGTTGGATAGTGTAGCGAAACTTATCCAAAAAAACGAACCTCAACTTCAATGGAGGCCGTAACTTTACTGTTAAATCAGGGCGAAGCAATGCTTCGCCCCTACGGAGCATTCCTGTCATCAGCTACTGAGGCACGCCGCTCTGCTATTTTCGCCTGCGCTTCTTCGATAGAAGTGGCAAAAGCAAAAGGATATTTTTGGGCGGAACCCGGATACACTTTTAGAAAAATTTCTCCCAGCGACTTGATAAACGTATTCACCCCGACATAAACCGCCAGGCCCATATTGGGATGATTACGGTCTGCTGCCCGTTTAAGCTGGGAAAGCGCCCCGGAGGGAATCTGCTTACTGCCCAGCATGTCCATGATGAAATCAACTTTATGACCCACACTGTCCATATTGCGGATGGTTTCATCATAGGCCACATAAAATTCCGGCCATGTCCACTGGCCAGCGAACGTGTAGATCATTATCGTTCGCTCATCATTATACCAATCCACCGTAACTGTCATATTGTTCAGCGCCCACTTACTGGTTGAAATTGTAGGCTGTAAGCTGCCATCTCCCATCACGATCAATAAAGCGCAGTTCGAATTGGTAGGTCTGGTTATCAATGGTCGCCTGACCGCTCAGATAGCCCCCACCGTTGCGAATGACACGCGAAGCATACGACCAGTTCGTCACCGCAGCAGCAGCGAAAATATCAGCAAAAGTCTCCTGCCCAACCTCATCACGCAGTTCTGTCGCAAACAATGCGTAAGCGGTATCCATGTCGTGATTCTGAATGGCTTTCATGAACTGGTCGCCAACATCAACCAGGGGTTGTGTCAGGTTCGTGACCAGCAGGAAAATCGCCACAACCATGACAACAGCGCCGATCACCGCTGCGGCTACGATCCTGATTGTTCTGCGCGACATAGCACCCCCTCAAAACTGCACTCGTGCGAACATTCCAGCCTATATCGATGTTAAGTTGCAGAACGTTTCTTCATCTTCCGCGCCGCTTTTTGCAAGCCGTTCAGCGCACGATCCTGCACGGCCTGGGCGACCAATCCCCAACTGCTGGTTTCATAGTCGGCCTGCGCCAATTCCAGCCCATACTCAAAATCCGCCGCCGCCAATTCATATTCACGGCTTTCCAGATACAACTCGCCGCGCAGGACATAATTCCCGGCGGCGTTGGGAGCCAATTCTATCGCGCGGTCAACATCCGCAATGCGGTCTATCAGCGTTCCCCGATCATTCCGAAACAATTCCCGCAGTTGATCCCATAATGAAGGCCGCGGATGCCCGACATGCAGCGTCGGCACTTCGACTGGCGCTTCAGCAATCTCTGCGGCTGCCGGGTTGAATTCCGCCAGTTGTTCCGCCGGAATTTCGTTTAGAGTACCATCCGCAAAACCAGTTTCGGAGACTTGCGGGACACTCGCCTCGTGCGACTCGTCCCGATCATCCGAAACTGGCAGAAAATCTTCATTCATAGGCGTTTATGACGATGCCTGATCGCCAAACCACTTCTTATACACTTCATCCCAGCGTCCACTGGCTTGCAGGGCTGAGATGGCGGCGTTAAACGGGTTCACCAGATCGCTGCCGGGTGTCATCGGGAAGGATATGCCTTCAATCCCCGCCAGTCTTTCCCCGATAGTCTTCATGCCGCCCTCGGTAGCCATATACCCCTCGGCTGCCGGACGATCAATCACGACGGCATCCACATCATCATTCAGCAGCGCCTGAATGGCTGCCGGGAAATTCTCATAGGCATCGACATGATCTGCACCAAACAGATTATCGGCAGTAATTTCGTTGGTCGTGCCCAACAGCGTCCCAACTTTGAATTCAGGGAGTGCTTTCAGTTCGTCGGCATTGGTGAAGCGGTCTTCATCTTCCCGAACCAGCAGGGTTTCGTCATAGGTCTGGAATAACTGGGTAAAATCAACACTCTGATCGCGTTCGGCGGTGTAGGTGATGCCCCCCGCGCCGACATCAAATTCGCCGTTGGCAATGGCGATGAGCATTCCATCCCAGGTGGTTTCGACAAATTGAGGGGTGCAGTTGATGAGCGTACAAATGTCGCGGATGGTGTCGTAATCCCAGCCAACCAACACCTTGTTGTCATCGTAATACTGATAGGGTGGGTAATCGTTGGTCATGGCGATGGTGATTTCGCGCCCGCCGAGATCAGGCCACTTGACTTTATCGCTGGTGTCCTGCGCCGCTACGACCAGAATAGGCAGCAGAGCGATGATGAGCAGTGCGAACCATTTGATGCTGGCTTTCGACATTGTTTTCTCTTTCTCCGTGCCTCGAATGATATTTTTTCCGTAGGGCGCAGCAGTGCTGCGCCCCTACACAATTCCTTTACGCGCAGGTTGTATTGTAGGGACACGATATATCGTGTCCCTACGGAATGCCGCCGGAATTAATCCCCAGCCGCCGCTACCTTCTTGGGCGCGACTGCCGCTTTCGATTTAATGTGCTGCTTGAAATCGTCAGGATAATTCTTGATGGTGTGGATGACCGGATTGGCGGCGAAATCGCCCAACGCGCACAGGGTCACACCCGCCATGTTTTTGGCGACATTGTTGATGAGATCAATATCGGACAGTTCGGCTTCGTCCGCCATGATACGATCCAGCACTTTGTCCAGCCAGTAGGTGCCTTCACGGCAGGGGGTACATTTGCCGCAGCTTTCGTGCTTGAAGAACTGCGTGACTTTGGAGGCAACCCAGGTCATATCAACGGTTTCATCCATGACGATGATGGAAGCCGAACCGAGAATAGAACCAGCTTTCGCCATATCTTCATAGGAGAGTTTGGTATCCAGAATCGGGTCATCATTGCCGTTAACGCGCATGACGGGGCCGGAACCGCCCGACGGCAGAATACCCTTGATCTGCTTGCCGCCCTTGATGCCGCCTGCGTGGGTGTAGAGCAGTTCGCGCATGGTGATGCCAAGCGGCAGTTCGTAGTTACCCGGTTTTTCGACATGACCGCTGACGCAGAATACTTTCGTACCTGCGCTTTGTTCAGTGCCGATTTTCTTAAATTCATCCGCACCGTTGGTCATAATCCAGGGCACGTTGGTGATGGTTTCAACATTGTTGACGACGGTAGCTTCGCCGTACAAACCGCCGCCCTTTTGCGCCGGGAAGGGTGGACGCACGCGCGGCTGTCCGAGTTTGCCTTCCAGACTGTTGAGCAGGGCGCTTTCCTCGCCGCAAATGTATGCGCCTGCGCCGAGGTGCGTATAAACCGGGCATGACCAGCCGCTGCCAGCGATGTTATCGAAGGCAAAACCCGCTTTACGAGCTTCTTCGATACGTTCATCGAGGGCGTGACCGACATCCCAGAATTCGCCGCGCAGGTAAATGTAAACGGCAGTAGCCTGAATGGCGTAGGCACAGATCAACGCACCTTCAATCAACTGGTGCGGGTTGGTTTCCATGATTTCGCGGTCTTTGAAGGTACCCGTTTCGCTTTCGTCTGCGTTGACCGCCACATATTTGTAGGGTTCACTCTGCGGAATAAAGCTCCACTTCACGCCTGTGGGGAAACCCGCGCCGCCGCGTCCACGCAAGCCGGACGCTTTGACGACATCAATCACCTCGGAAGGCTTCATCGAAAGTGCTTTTTTCAGCCCTTCGTAGCCGCCGTTATCCGTGTACGTTTTCAGTTTCCACAGATTCTTAATTTCGCGTCCGCGTAGTAGAATGTTCATAGGTCTCTACCTATCCTAAAAGGTCTTTTTTGTATCATCTGGCAATCGAAAAACCGAATGTCCAAGCGGACACAATATATTGTGTCCCTACTTTTTGGCTTCTTCGCGCAGTTCCGCCAGCATTTCGGGAATCTTCGCCTTGTCCAGCTTTTCCTTGTAATGGAAGTTGCATTGGAGCATGGGGGCTTTATCGCAGGCCGCCAGACACATGACATGTTCAACGGTGAACATGCCGTCCTCGGTGGTTTCGCCGTTACCAACACCCAGTTCCTGCTTCAAGGCTTCGAAATACTCATCCGCGCCGCACAGGGCGCAGGCCAAATCGGTGCAAACCTGAAGCCAGAATTTTCCCTTGGGCTGCTCGGAATACATGGTATAGAACCCGGCGATGGATTTCACCTGAGTCGAATCCATTTCGCACAGATCAGCCACTTCCTGAATACCTTCCGGGCTGACCCAGCCGTATTCTTCCTGAGCGATATACAGCAGCGGCATCACGGCAGAGCGTTTATCCGGGTACTTGGAGAAGGTCTTTTCAATTTGCTTGGCGTATTTTTCTGCTATTGCCATGATAAGTTCTCAGTTGTTAGTTGCTAGTTCTTAGTTAAGCGTAGGGACACGATATATCGTGTCCCTACAACGTTACCTGACAATCACTACCGATCACAATCACCGAGTGTGAAATCGATGCTGCCTGCAATCGCCACAATGTCGGCGATCAGATGTCCCTGCGTCATAATGGGCAGCGCGGCGACATGCATGAGCGACGGTGTTTTGACATGGACGCGGCGCGGTTTGTTGCCCCCGGAACCATGAATGTAGACACCCAGTTCACCGCGTGGGCTTTCGATGGCGCTGTAAACGTCCACATCCGGCGCGGAGAAGCCTTCTGTCCACAGTTTGAAGTGGTGGATGACGGCTTCCATACTCTGACCGAGTTCGCTGCGTGGCGGCGGCACAAATTTGCGATTTTCCGAGCGGAACGGCCCCTTCGCAGGCAGCTTCTTGACGGCCTGCTTCAGAATCTTGACGCTTTCGCGCATTTCACGGATGCGGACGTAGAAGCGGTCATAAACATCGCCATGTTCGCCCACCGGGACATTAAAATCAAATTCATCATAGCTGCTGTAGGGCATGGTCTTGCGTAAATCCCAGGCCACACCGCTGCCGCGCAGGCTCGGCCCGGTCACGCCCCAGGCCAGCGCATCTTCCGGGGTAATCACGCCGATGCCCTGGGTACGGTCAATCCAGAGCGGATTGTTGGTCAGCAGTTTTTCATAATCATCGATCTTTGGAGGGAAATAGTCGAGGAACTCTTCCAGATAGGGCAGAAATTGCGGCGGAAAATCACGCCAGACTCCACCGGGACGGATGTAACTGCCCATCATACGCTGCCCGGAGAGCATTTCGAACATGCGCAGAATGCGTTCGCGCTCACGGAAGCAGTACAGGAGCACGCTCATCGCGCCAAGATCAATGGCGTGGGTTCCAAGCCATACCAGATGGCTGTTGAGGCGGGTGAGTTCCATACAGATGACGCGCATAATCTGGGCGCGTTTGGGAACATCCAGCCCGACCAGTTTTTCCACCGCCATACAGTAGGCCATGTTGTTCGCCATCGGGCCAAGATAGTCCATACGATCTGTGGCGGTCACAGCCTTTTCGTAGCCCTTGGATTCGATGGTCTTTTCAATGCCGGTGTGCAGGAAGCCAATATCCGGCAGGCAGGTCACGATTTCTTCGCCATCCAGCTCCAGCAGCAGACGCAAAACGCCGTGTGTGCTGGGGTGATGCGGCCCCATATTGAGCAGCATCGTCTCGCCCGTCATGGCGCGTTCGGAAACCAGCCCTTTCAGTTCTTCCAGACTGCCTTCCCATTTGAAGACCTGATCTTCGCGTTCAGCAGTTTGTATTGCCATTTCGTTTACTTCTCCATCTCACAGGTGTGATGGTCTGCGGACACGATGTATCGTGTCCCTACAATCATTCTTGACGTGGTTATTCGAAGTCGGCCTTCGGCTTATGCTTCATGATTTCATCGGCATTGAACGAGAACATGACGGTCTCGTAGCCAAGTGGGTAATCCCGGCGGAGCGGGTGCCCCTGCCAGTCATCTGGCATGAGCAGACGGCGCTTATCAGGATGCCCCTTGAACTCGATACCCAGCATATCGGCCTGTTCACGTTCGAGCCAGTTCGCACCGGGCCAAACGCTGGTGACAGTATCGACGGTTGGATTTTCTTCCGGCAGGTAGACTTTCAGTGTCAGGCGGCGGCGATACAGCATGGACAGAATGTGATACGACACGGCAAAACGTCCGGGACGTGTCCAGGCTCCACTCGGTTCCCAATAATCCACTGCGCTGACATCCGACAGGAAGTTATAGACAAGGCCGGGGGTATCGCGCAGATAACGGCAAACGGCGACCAGGCTTTCCGGTTTCAGAACCAGCGTCGTGTCGCCTGCGTATTCGACCACTTCATTTACTGCATCCGGGAAAGCCGCTTTGACTGCGGCAGCCGGATCAAGTGCTTGAGGAATGCTCATTGTCAGTTCCTAGTGTTTAGTTCCTAGTTCACAGAGATAAGGACACGATGTATCGTGTCCCTACAATAATCTACGTATGCAGCGGTTCGTTGACCGCCCAATTGCTGATGGTATCGCCGCGCACTTTTTCATGCAGCGTCAGAATGCCGTGCAGCAGTTGTTCCGGGCGGGGTGGGCATCCGGCGACATAGACATCCACCGGGATAATTTCATCAACACCCTGCACGATGGCATAGTTGTTGTAAATGCCGCCGCAGGACGCACAGTCACCCATCGAAATCACCCACTTGGGCGAAGCCATTTGATCGTACAACTGACGCACAACCGGAGCCATCTTGCGGGTCAAGCGGCCTGATACGATCAGCAAATCCGCCTGACGGGGTGTGGCGCGGTTCAATTCCATACCGAAACGTGACAGGTCATAGCTGGATGCCTGTGTACTCATATACTCAATGGCGCAGCAGGCCAGACCGAACAGCAAAGGCCACATCGCGCCTGTACGTCCCCAATTAATCGCCTCATCCAGTGTCGTCGTGACAACGCCGAGATTGCCGAGTTTATTGGTTACTCCCATTCCAGCGCTCCCTTTTTCCACTCATATATAAAACCAATCGTCAGTATGAATAAAAATACGCCCATCACGATTAGCCCGTAGACACCGAGGTCGCGTATTTCCACTGCCCAGGGCAGGAAGAACACTACTTCCACATCGAAGATAATGAAGAGTACGGCGACCAGATAGAACTTGATCGGCAAACGGCGATTCGCCGGGCCAATCGGTTTCATGCCGCTTTCATAGGGCGCGTTCTTACGGGTGCTGGGACGCAGCGGCCCCAGAACCCAGGAAATATTCACAACAATATAAGCGATCAGAATGGATAAAATTATCATCGCACCGATGGGTGCGAATTCCTGAAGAGTCATGGGCTTGCTCCGGGGCAGGACTTTGTGCGTTTCTGAACAAACGAATCAACCTGAGATTAACATAATGACAAACAGATGTCAAACCAATTTTATCCGCCGTTACCCTTCAAAGTCAAAGATTACTTAACTTTCGGAAGTTAGAAACTTACTCGCCAGTTTGTATGTCTGGGCGATTTTCTTATCGCTCACATCCCACGTTTTGACTTCTGCCTGAATCAGATCAGCATGTTTGCGGCTGATGTCGCGCAAAGCATTACCGACAGACTTGCGGACATACTCGCTGCTATCCCCTTTCAAGGCGCTCAACAAGCGAACAGCGCTTTCGGGATGGTCGCGGAAATAGGGTCTGCCTGTCCAGATGCGAAGCCCTTCCGAAGCCGCGCGGCGTACATTGAAATTCGCGTCCGCAAGCCAGCTTTCGATTATGGGAAGCGCTTGCTCGTAGCCTATCGTCGCACAGAAGCGATCAAAAGCCTGCGCCAAAATTTCCTGCACACGCCAATCAGAATCCATGCTGACGACATCATGAAGGATTTGAAAGCACTCCGGTGAATCCGCCGCCAGATGACCATACAGGAAGGTCGCCAGCGCACGCGCCTGATACACATCGGAGTGGTAGAGCGCTTGCGCCAGTTTCAACGCCTCGTCGGGCGAATTGTCAGCGATGATTTCATCGGCAGCATTGCGAATATCGACAAAGCCATGCTGCGTTTTCTGTGCCCGTTCGATCAGTTCATCTATGGTCGCCATGTCACGCCTTCATGAGTAGATATGCAGGAAAAGCTGTCAGGAAACATCGTCCTTAGCCTTTGCAATCCAATCCGAACCCGGTATACCATTCTGCCCAAGCGTCAAATGTAACTGCGCGGCATGTTCCTGAATATGACGCATACTGTAAAGCTGTAACTCCACGAAGGTTGGTTCCATCCACTCAAATTTACAAACCCGATAGGCTGTCTCGTCGGTTAGCGCGTCGATAGTGGCTTTGGCTTTCTGACGGCACTGCTTGAGGTAGGCCGTAACATCCGCTTTCGTGTAGGGTTTTTCCGGGAGCGAACCCCGGATAAAGGGCGCGGGCGGTTTAAAGCCTTCTGAGGAACCCGTCAGGAAAAGATCGAGCCAGAACAGGGTGTGATAAGCAATAAACCAGAATTGCCCGTAGCGCGCGTCTTCCTCATCCTTCCACAGGACGGTTGTCCAAAGCTGCTCAGGACAGAGCCTTAAAGCATCATCCAGCGTATCAACTGCGGCTCCAAACTGCTGCCAGATACTGGTTTTCAGAATCGTATTCATGTTTATGCCTTCCTTATCGAGTCCCTGAGCTTTCCCTCACCATTATAGCACACTTGTTCAATAGACCGTGTTGCTGATTTCGCTTATCACCCCTAGAATGGTATGGGTCGTGCCGCGTTTCAGGGGATATAGTTATGACACATCTTTACCTTATCCGTCATGGAGCTTATATCTCCAGCGATGAAGAACACCGCCTGGTAGACCGGGGCTTATCCGCGTCGGGCATCGAACAATGTAATCGGCTTCACCGTCACCTGATTCGCACAGGGAAAATCAAGGCTGATGTGTTGATTTCCAGCACCAAACTGCGCGCTTTGCAAACCGCCGAAATCATCGCTCCTGCCTTCGGTACGCCCATCATCGAGCGCGATGATCTGCAAGAATGGCGCAATATCAGCGAAGGCACGCTGACGCGGCGTGAGTTCGAAGCCAAATTTGCCGAAGCCCGTACCATGCATGACAAACTGTTCCGCCCGATTGTGGACAACCACGAAACCTGGACGGAGTTTATGTTCCGCGCCTGCAATGCATTGAATGATATTGTGCATGAATACCGCAATCGCTCCATCGTCGTGGTGTGTCATGGCGGGATTGTGGAAGCGTCCTTCCTCTTTTTCAGCGGATTATCGACCCTCGCTTTCCCCAACGTGATTATTGATGTCGATTACACATCGGTCAGCCATTGGCAGCTCCACAATGAGCGTATTCGGGAACGCTGGCAGTTGGTCAGCTTCAACGACATCGCGCATCTGTATGAGTAAGCACCTTCAGGGTGTGCTGACTTCAAAGCGCTTATAAAAGGTCTATCGAAGTATGGCTATGCAGAATTCATCGGTTGGAATCTTTGCCGAAAGTCCACGCTATTTATCCGCCAATGGCAGCAGGATAGCCTATCGAATCATAGGCGAAGGTCATCCCCTTGTTTTCATTACGGGATGGCCGTTCCACAGTTACACCTACAGCCGGATTGTTCCGCCGCTGGCTCCTCATTTCAAATGCATTCTGCTGGATTCGCCCGGTCTGGGGCTGACACAGTGGAGCAATGAGACGGATTTTACCTTTCCCGGTCAGGCGCGTACCTTCCGTATGTTCCTTGATGAACTCGGCCTCGATAGGTATTCCATCATCGCGCATAACACCGGGGCAACCATCGCGCGCCTGCTGGCCGCACAGGATACCCAACGACTTCAGCGTTTCATTATGCTGAACACCGAAATACCCGGCGAACGTCCACCCTGGTTTCCGTTATATGCAAAACTGATGGCTTTGCCTCTCAGCAGCCTGATATTTCGACTGCTGCTGAGTTCCAGAGTCTTTCTCAAATCACCTATGGGATTTGGTGGCTGTTATACGGATTTATCGTTGATTAACGACCAGTTTATCCAGCAGTATATTCGACCCTTGCTGGACGATCCCAAGCGTCTGCGAGGCGCAATGCGCTATCTGAACATCGGACTGGACTTCAAACTGATTGATAACCTGCCCGGTATTCATGCTCAGATTAAAGCACCGATTCACTTCATCTGGGGAAAGGCCGACCCTACCTTTCCGATTGCAGCCGCCCGACGCATGGTGAAGGATTTTCCTGCCGGAACCACCATAACCGAAATTGAAGGTGGCAAACTGCTGCTACAAGAGGAATTCCCGGAAGCTGTATCTGCCGCCATGCTGGCTTTTCTCACTGCGAATACTCTTACCTGACACGCCGATTTCGTCGGGTACAGAGGAATATTGTCATTGCGGCGGAACCATTTCAATCGTCATGTAGGGACGGCTATCTAACCGTCCAAGCTGCTTCTGTAATCGAACGGGGTCATGTGCGTTCACGATTATCGCGCGGCGCTCGCCATAAGCCGCTACATAATGGGCGATAGTCATCATTTGCAGCGCGCCATCATAGGCATCAGTGCCAAAATCGGGCGAAACCAGCAGCACAGCAGCGGTATCGGGCGGCAACTGCGCGGCCTGTTTTGCCAGTGCGTCTTCCTCCCAGTGCCCCGGCACAATCGCTGCGTAGGCTTGCTGTGGATGCACCAACAGGCTGACGTAAATGCCCTGAAAGACGATTATCAATATCAACATGATACCGACGTAGGGGAGGGTCTGAGACCCTCCCCTACCTAATCTCACGTTACAAAATATCTTTTCCATCCCCGCCGCCACCAGCAGCGCGATCAGCGGAACCGCCGTGATATAGCGCACATAGAGCGGCGCGGCTGTCCAGATCGCTCCGCCGAAAATGGTCGTCAGCGGAAGCGTCAGCAGCAGCACGATTGAACGCGCATCGCGCCATCGTCGCAGACACACCCACAGGCCGAGCAAAAATGCCAGCAGCGCCGGGAGTAAGAGCAGCGGTTGGTCGCTCAACCAGAAAGGCGAGACATCTGGCTCTCCCACCCATGCCAGCACCGCGCGCAGGGTGTTATCCGCCAGATCAGCCGGGAGCCGTATGGTCTCCATATTCCCAGTGATAGGCAGCTTCACCAGCAGCATCGGCGCGTAACGGGGCAGCGCTACCAGCACAAACGGGACAAAGACCCAAAACAATTGAATCACCGAGACACGGAGATAAACGAGAAAAGAAAAAACGCTTTGCGTCTTGGCCTCTTTGCGTCTTTGCGTTAAATAACCAATCACAATATAAACCACCATCAGGAGGGGAAGCAGGCGTGAGCCATGATAGAAATACTGGGCAATCCCCGCCGCGATGCCTGCCAGCACAAAATATTGTCGCGATAAATGATTTTTTTCCTCCCCTCGCCACTGTGAAGCGTCCCTTTGGGATGAGGGAGAGGGGGTGAGGGCGCGTATACCCTGCGCCAGAAAAGCCAGGGCCAGCATGGCGAAAAAGGGATCAACGATGTTATAGAGCGACAAACGACTGAAAAAGACATGCGCCGGATAGGTCGCCAGAAATGCCGCCGCCAGCAGTCCAATGCGCTTTGACCACCACGCACGCCCCAGCAGATAAGCCGCCGGGATGCTCAATGTCCCGAAGACCAGCGGAATCAGGCGGATGGCAAAAGTGTTTTGTCCGAATAAGGCCATCGCCCCCGCCACCAGCCACGAATAGGTCGATGGATTGGCATTATGTCCGGGTGCGAAAATCGGCACCGCCTGACCATGCAGGATGTCCGAAGCATGTGCCGCGAAGCCGATTTCATCCACGATGAGCGGCAGACTGTTCAGGGAATATAAGCGCAGGCCGAATCCGAGCAGGGTGATGAAAATAACACCAAAAACTACATAAACACGCGACGCATTCTTCACTCCCCCTTTCTCCATTGCATGGGGAAAGGAGGTTGAGGGGATAGGGGTGCTCCACCACAGTGCAGCGATCATCCCCAGCCATAAAGCGATTTGCAGCCCATAACTCGGCCAGTGATAGGCAATATGCAGCGGAATATACATGCCATAGGGGTTCAGGCGCGCCCAATCCGCCGGGATGGTGGGGGGTGTCAGGGTGATGATGGTCAGCAAGACGCTGAAAGCCAGCGCGAGAAGTAAGCAGCAGAGTGGTGAAAGGCGCAAGCGGCTCATGACGAACAGCGGATCGGTCGGTCAGGCAGGCCAGCGATATTCACATCCATGCCCAGATAGGGCGACGGGTCGAGTGTGTTTTCGATCTGGGCTTCATTCTTGAAGGAGCCATCATCTTCGCTCAATACAATACTGAAATGCACATGCATCCCAATCGGCGCAGCGCCAACCCCGGCGTATTCGCCCTGATAACCCAATAATGTGCCCTGCTTAATCGGCTCATCAACGGTTCCAGCCGGAAAATCAGCGGCGATGAAGGATCGTGAAGCATCCACCGAAGCCATGTGGGTGTAATACGTCCAGATGGTGCGTCCGGCTTGCAAGGGGTCATCATGACGGATGATGACCGATGATACCCAATCCGGCAGACGGGTTATCCAGCCATCATAAGCGGCGTAAACCGGAACCGTTCCGGGCGCGCCATCGCCAAAAATATCTATGCCCGTGTGGGTTCTCAAAACGGTATATGGCCCAGCCGGGTCATTCCACAGCAGGCCGATGAAACCGTCCGATGGCAGGATAAACGGAGCTCCGGGACAGGCTTTCTGCTTCATAGTAGTTGTCAGCGCGGGGCGGGATGACAGATCAGTGAACCAGCGTCCTATCGGTTCCGGGCTGTTGCTCTCGCCGTTACTCAAGCGCGGCAGCAAAAAGCGATAGGCCACAAGGGCTGCAACAATACCGATTAGCAGAATAAACCCGATCATGGTTAACCGTCGGCGTATCATAAAAAGCTAGCGCATCTTAAAGTGCATGATGCCTTCTTCGGAGAATCCGCAGGCGGTATAAAAATCCTTGGCGCGTTCGTTCGCCCGTTCCGAATTGACCATAATCGAGCGTAAGGCCAGCCGATCCGCATGACGCACGACTGCCTCTAACAAAGCCGCTCCTACACCGCGCCGCTGGTAAGTCGGCAGCACCGCCATATCGTTGATAAAGCCGCGTCCTCCCGTCAGTGTCCGCACCACCGAAAGCGCGATAAAGCCCAGAATAATCGGCGGTTTTTCGCGCGATTGTGCCACAAAAACTTCCAATCCAGCCGATTCACGGAAACGCAGATTCATATCGCGCCACTCGTCGCTGTCGAGGTCACGATTAGCGGGAATCAGCGCCAGCAGGGACATGACTTCATCGGTGTCGCGCGCTTCAGCCGGACGGATGATGAAATCCGGCGCTTCGACTTCTTCATGAACATAATCACCCTGCGGCGCATGTTCCGTCAACCACTGCTTCATCATTTCCTGATGCGTGCGGAACGGCAGCCGGGGAATTTCCGCTATCGGGAACACTTTCGCTTCAACCGCATCATCACCGCCGCGCAAAACACCGCTCACAGGTTGGGTGCGGTAAAAGATCATGATGCCGCTGACAGGAGGCCCTTCCGGGAAGGAATTAATCCCGGCCATTTCAATAATTTTGACCTTCAGCCCGGTTTCTTCTTCAGCCTCGCGCAGCGCCGCTTCTTCCGCGCTTTCATCGGCTTCAATAAACCCGCTGGGCAGCGTCCACTCGCCCTGATGCGGCGGCTGTCCACGCCGGATCAGCACCACGCCATTTTCCATCTCGATGATGATACCCACCGCCGGAACCGGATTGACGTAATGCACATAGCCGCAGTTGTCGCAGGCCTGCCGCATCCGTCCACCCTCTTCGCGCTGGCCGAGGGTATGACCGCAGACCGGACAATAAATGAGATGGGTCATAAATTAACTTCCAGGTTTTGCTTGCAGTCAGCGCATTTTCCAGAAGTCCATCGCCCGCTGCAACAAGCGCTGTTCACCGCGCAGTCGGGGACACCATTTGTCATAAGTCTCCAGAAAGAGCCGGATAGCAGCCTTCTCTTTCGGGGAAAATGCGCTGACCCGATTCAAAAAATCGCCGACACGTTTATTTTTCGATGTATCCGTCGGATTTTCAATATACTTTTCCAATAAGCCAGCATCGGGGGGTGTCAGGTTGTGCATCAGACTCATGGGCAGTGTCCCGGCGTGCTGGTATTGGAAAATCAAAGCCATCATAAAAGCCGGTAAATAATAACGAAAAGCTTCAGCGGTCAACAAGGGCATATCAATGTGGCAGGTGGCGATGGTTCCAATATCCAGATCATCCCACGTTTTACCCTGTAGTGCTCTAACCAGATCAAGACCATCGCTATCCGGTTTGACAATACCATCATCCCCCGGATACGGTGCGGCGGCAAACGCTTTGATGATTTCCTGTGCGACTTTCTCTCGTAGGCCGTTCGCTTCGGCGGGTTTTTCCAGCAATACTGTGCCTGACATATAGACCTCCGCTTAGCATCCTGTAACATTTCTGTTACATCATTGTAACAGGAATGAAAATAGTAAAGCCTTAAGCTTGCCGCCAGAAATATAGGGCGTTTTTCAGTGCTTTTCGATAATGCTGACGATCTGGCAGCAGGGGAACTAGACGCTGGACTGCGCCCGCTGCCAGAAGGGAATGGTGCGTCCCGGCAGATCAATATCATAGAGGCGCTGCGGCGGAGGGAAAATCTGCGCATAGGTTTCCAGAAACGCCAGCACTGCCGCGCGTTCCTCGGCGCTGAAACTCGCCGCCCGCCGTGAGAAATAATCGTTGTATTCCCCGGCGAAAAAATTGTGGATATGTTCGTCGCGCTGCGGCGTGAGGCTGAACATCACGTTATCCGGCAGCGTATCCATCTGCTCGTTATACAGCAGACTCGCCAGCATGAAGGACGGCGCATAATAGCGGAATGTGACCGGAGTCAGCAGGAAAATTTCCCAGCGATGCTGCACCAGCGCATCCAGCGGAACATCTGACCAGTGCTTACCGCGCAGCGCATCAGCAATCGAGCGTCCGTAACGGGCATAAGCGGCAACTTTATCATCGCCGGGATAGGGTGTCTCCGCGAAGGCACTCTGAATGAATTGGACAGTTTGCTGCAATGATTCGGTCATATTTACGACTCAAAAATGGCTTTTACGGGCATCTCAAAACCGGGGATAACATCACCCCCGGTCAAAGTGTCATCTATGTGCAATTTCTTGTAGAAATCACGTGCACGTATAGTAATCGTCTTCTGCTTAGGATCAACTACCCAGACTGCCTCTACACCATCTTCCAGATAAAGATCAACCTTCGCATCTACATCACTATAGTTATCGTTGGTTGAAATCACTTCGACTGCCAAATCAGGTACCAGAACGAGCGGCATATCTTCCCAATTTGGATTTGCAGAAATGTAGGCTTTCAGCCGATCAGCCCGAACAAAAAGTATGTCCGGTACTCGCGAACCCGTCACCCAATCCGATTGATAGGTCAGGACAAAAGCGGCTTCAAAATAGGCTTCTCCCAGAGGATTATCTTTGAGAAAGCTCACCAACGCATCATAGAGCCGCTTTGCCCGGATATTATGCTTCATGACCATCGGATTCAAAGGTATACGCTCCCCATCAATCAACTCGAAAGGCCCTTCAGTCTCGAAGATGCTTACGAGTTCTTGAATAGTCATGAGTTCCGTTTTTTCAGTCGACTGATTAACCATCGCTTACATTTCCAGATAGTCTCTCAACTGGCGACTGCGAGTCGGATGACGCAGCTTACGCAGGGCTTTGGCTTCAATCTGGCGAATACGTTCGCGTGTCACGCCCAGATGCTTGCCCACTTCTTCCAGCGTATGATCCTGCCCATCCGAGAGGCCGAAGCGCATTTCCAGCACTTCGCGTTCGCGTTCACTCAGGACACCCAGCGCCGAACGAATCTGCTCTTTCAGCAGTTGACGGCTGGCGGCATCCACCGGCCCCATGATCTTGTCGTCTTCGATGAAATCACCGAGCAGGCTGCTGTCTTCCTGACCAATCGGCATTTCCAGACTCATGGGTTCCTGGCTAATGCGCATGATCTTACGGACTTTTTGGGCTGCCCGTCGCAGTTTGCGCTGCAAGCCCGGATCCATGCGTTCACCACTGCGGCGCAGCAAGCGAATGGCCTCGGTTTCATCCTGCGTCAGGAATTCCATTTCCAGCGCGATTTGTTCCGCGCTCGGTTCGCCACCCAACTCCTGAATCAGATCACGCTGCACCCGCATCAGGCGATTGATCGTTTCGACCATATGCACCGGGATGCGGATCGTCCGCGCCTGATCGGCAATCGCGCGGCTGATGGCCTGTCGAATCCACCACGTGGCGTAGGTGCTGAATTTATAACCTTTGGTGTGGTCGAATTTCTCGACTGCCCGCAGCAGACCGATATTGCCTTCCTGAATCAAGTCGAGGAAATTGATGCCGCGTCCCATGTAGCGCTTGGCGACGCTCACCACGAGACGCAAATTCGCCCGTGTCAGCGATTCCGAAGCCAGTTCGGCTTTCGCCTCGATTTGATTGAAAAAGTCCGGCAGGTCTTCGACTGTTTCCGGGTCTTCCGCCAGCCACTGATGAACCATTTCCCTGCTGGGCAGCGCCTGGTTGGCTTTGTAATACTTGCGTACCTGCATCAGGATGCTAAACGGCAGTAAACACAAGCCCTGAAACACATCGAACAGACGGCGGGCGAGTTCTGTCCAGAGTTCGTCGCGCCCCCAGTCTTTCTGGCGCAGATACACCCGAATTGAGGACTCGCCATCCGCATCCCAGTTGTCATTGACCTTCATGACTTCATCAATCATGGCGATCATGTTGGGGATTTCGGTGCCGAAAGCCATCGCGCCTTCGATCACTTCTTCCCAATTACGCTGGATGTGCTGATAGGACAATTCGACCACGCTGCTGGGGTCGGGCAGTCCTTCGCGTCCATCTTCCACCAGCGAGAGCGTATCCATCAACTTTTGCAGCAGTTGTTCGGACGCGACCTGCGTGCTCAGCCACGTCTCGCGGTTGGTATTCAACAGCGGAACCTGACCGATTTCCTTCAGGTACATGCGCACCGGATCATCGGCTAAAGCGGCGGCATCCAGCGAAAGACTTTCCCCTACCAGTTCATCATCATCAAACTCATCGTCATCGAAATCGTCGGAAAGATCATCCCCCAGAAAATCGCTGGAATCGTCTTTCATGCCCGACGACTCGAAAACCCCGCTGTCATCGTCTAATGGTTCATCGTCTGCTTCAAAATCGCTGTCACCGTCATCCAGACGAACTTTCGGCATTTCCTGCGATGAATCCACCAATTCTTTTCTTGTCTGTTTGCGTTTTTTCGGCATTTTCCCTACTCGCGCAGCGCACTCGTGAGTTTTTGCAACTCGGCTTCTATCATTCCTCTAGCCACGTTCGACAGCCAGATATGCTGCTGAAACTGAAGTTCAGCCTCGCTGTCGCCATTTGTCTGTGAGTCGATCTGCAAAAAGCATAGCTCCTCCCGTTCTCGCTGCAATCGTGCAATCCGCAGCCGCAGCGCTTTCTCCACCAACTCGGCATTCACGTCTACCGCTTCAATATAACGACGATTATTATTCCAGACCAGTGTCAAATCCGCCGACTGCTCTGCACGCAGCCGCTTTTGTAGGCCGATCAGATCGTCCGCCAGCAGGACATCAATTTGAGCGGCTAATTCCTCGCCTGCGTTGGCTTTCACATAATCCAGCGCCGCCATATCATACTGATTCAGACCGTCCAGAAAGAGCTGCATCAGGGTGCGTCCGTCGCTGTGGCGGAAATCCTCGACATTCCAATCGGTCAGTGGGCCATCCAGCAGCATTTGACGATACTGGACGATGTGCGCCTTATCGGTATTCTGCTCGACAATCTGGCG
The DNA here is from genome assembly GCA_044226645.1 of Aggregatilineales bacterium. Lineage (GTDB taxonomy): Bacteria > Chloroflexota > Anaerolineae > Aggregatilineales > Phototrophicaceae > CFX2. The sequence continues at coordinate 12,154 of JBGAGR010000031.1, read as the reverse complement.
CAGGCGGCGGTTGACAACATAATAAATGTCCGGCTGGCGGAACAGGACGCGCAGGCAGTGCGCTTCCATGGGCGCATCCTCTTCAATCGGCTTCGAACGCCGCACAGGCCGCGTCGTAACCACCTTGAGCGGAACTTCTTCATCCTCGCCTATGGGCGGCGGCTCTACGCCCTCATAATCCACCGGAGGAAAATCGGGCGCATCATGCAACTGCGCCAGAATCGCTTTTTCCTCAGCCGGAGTCAGCGATTGTTTGACTCCCCCTCCCTGCGCGCGGGGAGGGGGCTGGGGGGTGGGGTTAGGCCGTGTTGTCGGCTTCTTCGCCTTCTCGATGCGAATCTGTTCATCCGCCCACGCCAGCAGATCGCTTTCGGCAATCCGCAGCTTGAGCGCCAGTTTTTGCAGATTATCCTTATTGTAGAGATTGTTTTCCGAGGCCAGCAAAATCGGCAGCAAACGCCGCGCCACCGCCTCGCGTTCCTGCACTGATGCATTCGGCGGCAGACTCGCCATCTCAGTTTCGATCACGTAATCCGCGACAGGCAGCGCATTCGCCACCAGTTCTGTCCAGCGTTCCGGTGTCTCGCGGATGAAATCGTCCGGGTCTTTAGCACCGGGGATTTGCAGCACACGCATATCCACCGAGAGTCGTCCGCTGTAATCGGCTTGCAGAGTCGACCGCGCGGTTTCCAGACTGCGCATGGTAGCGCTCTGTCCGGCAGCATCCGAATCCAGCGAGAGGATGATCTTTTTGGCGAAGCGCGTCACCAGCTTAAGCTGCGTTTCGGTTAAGGCGGTACCCATCTGCGCCACGACATTTTTGAATCCGGCCTGCTGCGCCTGAATCGCATCCATGTAGCCTTCGACAATCACCACCGTTTCGCTGTCCCGGATGGCGTTTTTGCCTGTGTCCAGCCCGAACAGCGTATGGCTTTTGTCGAACAGCACTGTTTGCGGTGAATTGAGATACTTGGGATTATCATCGGGATTGAGGGCACGCGCGCCAAAACCGACCACGCGACCACGATCATCACGAATCGGGATCATCAGGCGGTTGCGGAAGCGGTCATAAACCCGTCCGGCATCATTTTTGACCGCCATCCCGGTTTCGATGATCTGCGCTTCGTTGTAACCCAACTGCTTGAGGTAGTCCAGCATATTGCTCCAACCCGGCATGGCATAGCCGATGTTGAACTGCTGGATGGTTTCGTCGGTCAGGCCGCGTTTTTCATGCGCATATTTCAGGGTCGCCGCAGCATCGGGGTCGTTGGGATCAAGGAGGCGTTGATGAAAAGCATCCGCTGCCGCTTGCAGCAAACCGCGCAGCACATCCATCTGCTCGGTCTGCGCTTTTTCCTGCGGCGACTGCTTGCGGACTTCCACGCCCGTCAGTTTGCCGAGTTCTTGCAGCGCCTCGCTAAATGACCAACCATGCTGCTTCATGGCGAACTTGATTACGTCGCCGCCCTCAGCACACTGGCCCCAACAGTGCCACTGCTGCCTTTCGCTCGAAACCGTGAAGCTCGGGGTAGATTCGCTATGAAAAGGGCAACAAGCTTTGTAATTCTTACCAGCACGTTTCAGCGGCACATAGCGCTGGATATAATCAACAATATCCAGTCTGGCCTTAATTTCGTCCGCTACACTCATTCTTTATCCTGCTGCCTCACCCATTCAAAATAGGCTTCAATTTCGGCTAACTTCTCACGTGCTTTTTCTTCACCCAATTTACGAACAAGCCATTGAAACGGGTCGGAATTTCGCTTGGAGTTGTTGCACCCGTTTCGTCCCCCCTTCAAACAGTGACACAGTGGTACGATATTCCAGGGTACTGTTCCCGGATTATCAGGACGTGGATCACTTAAGGCAATCCAATGATCGGCGGCGATAATTGTTTCTTCATCCGGTACACGTCCACATATCACACAACGTCTGTCAAAATAGTCTAATGCCCGTTCCCAATCTGCACCTGTAAAATCTTCCGGCAAGCCTCTTCGCCTTGCGCGGCGACGTTGCCTATTTGCGCGAAATATCTCTGGATGCTCTTTAGTATAGGTGCGCTTGTATTCACGATATTTTTCTAAATTACTTTCTAACCACTGCTGTCGTAGTTCCCGCGCCCTGCCTGGATGGGACTCGTACCAACGTCGCACACTTTCTCGAATCCTGTCACGATTAGCTTCCCGCCACTTTTTTGTATTCTCTCGCACCCGGTCACGATTAGCTTCATACCAACGGTGCTTTTGTGCCCTGTATTTGTCGGGATATTTTAAACGATACTGTCTTCTGGTCGCCTGAGCCTTTTCTTTGTTCGCCTCATACCAGTGTTTATTTCGTTCCTGCATTAACTGCCGATTTTCGGCATAAAACTGGCGCTTAATCTCTAGTAGAGTATCCTGATTTTCATAGTAGAAATGAAACGCTGCTTCCCTTTGGCATACCCGACATATAGATTGAAATCCATCTGTTTTTCGCATATCGGGAGCAAAAAAATCACTTGTTGCAGGCTTACACTGTTTACACTTGCTGCAACGCTTTTGCCCCTCTGGACAACTGAACTGTAACAGTACCAGATGCCCCCGACCAATCATGTTCCGGCATTCTTTGCAGTGAGCGTAGAATTTACCTTCTCCGTTCGGACTGAAATATTCAATCGTTGCGGGTTTCCATGACTGGCAAATCGCACATTTCTTCATATTCGGTTGTTCGGACATGATTACTCACTCCCCTGACAGTCTAAAACTGCCGGACGGAGTGACTAGGTGGAAATACTCACAATGGAATCCAACGGGGAATCGAATAGAATGGCTCATCAGATGGCCTCCTCGAAAGGCTGTCTCACGCTCCGGGGTGTTCGTAGCACCGCCGGGGCATTTATATTGCGATGTTTAGATTCTAACCCGCCCCACCCACTTCCGCAACCATACCTATGGTGGCATTATACATATGTCCAATTACTCATGCAACTCAGAACCGAATGTATTCTAACCTGCAACCTATATCGGCGCGTTACAATTTTTTCACACCGTTTATGGAGATTTTCTCACGTTCTGTCGATTGACACCGATAATCCCATTCAATCGGTCAAAAGTGAAACGAGCTGCTTTATTCCTGTTATACTGATAATGCAGTGTATCAATGATGTGTCTCCATCACTCTCCTGTGTCGACCAACACCTGTTCTACCATCCACAGATTATAAGGTCGAGGTTACTACTCATGAACAGTGTTTCGAATTCCGGGAGTCAATATGTACTCATTACGGGTGTCACAGGTTACATCGGAGGAAGGCTCGTTCCCTTGCTGCTCGAAGCAGGCTGCCGAGTGCGCGTTATGGTTCGTGATCCAATCCGCTTGCAGGGGCGCTCCTGGCTGGCACAGGTCGATGTTGTAGAAGGCGATGTACTGAAGCCGGACACACTGGATGCAGCGCTCATGGGCATAGATGTAGCCTATTATCTCATCCACAGTATGCGCGCTGGCGAGGATTTTCATGAGCGTGATATCCAGGCTGCGCGGAACTTTGGTGCAGCGGCCCAGCATCAAGGCGTGAAGCGCATCATCTACCTGGGCGGTTTGGGAGATTCGGCAACCGAATTATCACAGCATCTCCGTTCACGACAGCAAACCGGTGACGCACTGCGCGAGTCTGCCGTTCCAGTTACGGAATTTCGCGCCGGGGTGATCGTCGGTTCGGGCAGTTTGTCATTCGAGATGATTCGTTACCTGACCGAACGGGTACCCATCATGATCTGTCCACGCTGGGTTTATACGCGCATTCAGCCTATCGGAATCCAGGACACACTGGACTATCTGGTGAGTGCGCTGAATACCCCGGATAGCGCGGGACAAATTATCGAAATTGGCGGGGAAAAGATTATTACCTATCGTGACATGATGTTTGGCTATGCCAATGCGCGTGGGCTGCGTCGTTACATGATCCCCGTACCGGTGCTGACACCACGTCTATCTTCGTATTGGGTACACTGGGTAACACCTATCCCCAGCGATATCGCTCGTCCGCTGGTTGAAGGACTACGCAATGAAGTTATTGTGCGCGATGACAAAGCCCGCAAGCTCTTCCCAGATATTCAGCCGATGACCTTTGCAGCAGCGGTTAGTCAGGCACTTGAGCAGTTAGACGCTAGTAAAATCGAAACCAGTTGGGCGGACGCACTGGTGAGCAGCCAACCCGATCAGGTACCACCGGTATTAACCACCCACGAAGGGATGTTCATCGAGCAGCGACAGGCATTCGTAAAGGCATCCCCCAGTGCCGTATTTCGGGCTTTTACCAGCCTGGGCGGCGCTAATGGTTGGCTGTATTTTGATTGGGCATGGTATTTAAGAGGTCTTTTAGATCGGATGGTGGGTGGCGTTGGCCTGCGACGTGGGCGGCGACATCCAACCGAAGTACGGGTCGGCGATGCCCTCGATTTCTGGCGTATCGAAGCGGTTGAGCCTGACCGATTACTGCGACTCCGGGCAGAGATGAAAGTACCGGGACGCGCCTGGTTGCAATTCAAGGCGGAACCACAGGAAGATGGCAGTACACAGCTCGTCCAGACCGCGTTCTTTGCCTCTAAAGGACTATTTGGTCTGTTGTACTGGTATATTCTCTATCCTCTCCATAGTTTGATCTTCTCCGGCATGATCCGCAAACTAGCACAACGTGCTGAGAAACTCATGTGACGAACACAGTAGTTGAGGCAAAACTATCCTGGCTGATGCCTGTGCACAAATGCAGCGTGTTCGGAATGACCTGCTCAGTTCCGAAGCCTCATGCCTCGCCATCGACTACATTCTGATAATTGCTGTCTACTTCCTCGGCGGCTGGCGCATCCTTCCCCTCACCACCGTGTTCATGAATTTGTCGCTATAATGAGAAAAATTCGCGATCACGGTACACGAGTTTATGCCCCACCACATATTCCTGAGCTACAGTCGCAAAGACAGTGCCATCATGCAGCGTGTTCGCGATGACTTACGCGCCGCCGAATTATCGGTTTGGACAGACGAGGGCATCGAGCCGGGAACTCATTCCTGGAAGCAAACTATTCAGGATGCGATTGATAACGCCAGTTGTCTGGTGGTGATCCTCTCGCCAGATGCCAAAAAATCCGAATGGGTCGGACGCGAACTCGATTATGCCAATACGCAGGGCGTACCGATCTTCCCCTTACTCGCCAGTGGAAACGAAGCCAAATCAGTACCCTTTAGTTTGATCGGTGCGCAGTTTGTCGATATTCGCAAGGATTATCCGTCTGGTTTTCATCGGCTCAATCAGGTGCTGTACGATCATCTAAAGCTTGACCCGCCCCGCATACCGCCCCCAACTTCTACCGGACTCCCGCATGTTCCGGCGGCGATTCTCTCCGACGATGATAAGCTCGATCCCTGGAATTTTTTCGATCAGGCGCGTTTCATTAGCTGGCTGTTTCTCAATCCGGCTAAAGTCCATGCCGAATACGCTAAAAGTGGCGATGACATCATCCGCCAGACTGTCGCCTGGATTATCGGCGCAATCGCCTGGATACCGTTCATTATGATCGCGGTGGGTTCGGCGCTAGGGACAATGGATGCGCCGGGCAATGGTCTGTATCTGGTGATCGCCGGAGTGATGTATCTGATCGGCTGGTACGCTACCGCCCGATTCGGCTGGCAGGCGGAACGTATTCGGGGGGCACTGCTCCTCATTATGGCGGCTGTCATCACGATTGTCAGCTATTGGCTGATTGGCGTACAGGCCGGAGTTCAGCCCATGACAGGCCGCACTACCGCTACAGCCTTCATCATCTTTACCACCTGCATTTCGATTGGCGGCGGCTCAGGGCTGGCTTTTCGCCTCGCCAATTCCACCAGCGGTACACTGGCAGGCACAATCATTGGCACGATCATTTACACCGCCCTGTCTCATATGGAATTGGGAGTCGCCGCTGGCCTCGCCGGGATCAGCATGATTGGCATGGCGGTAGGCGTTCGCGTCGCGCTGGATCGTAACCTGCGCAGCAGCCAACCGTCGCGCCTCGGCTATCTCATGCTGACCATCCTCGCCATCGACTACATTCTGATGATCGCGGTGTACTTCCTCGGCGGCTGGCGCATCCTCAACGGCGGATAATTACCCCAACAATACCACGTCTGGTAATCGTAGGGCATTCGTGCGAGCGCCCTGGTTGATTCCAGAACTAGAATGAAGCAAATTCTATTAATGCAGGTCATGAACATGCTTCGAGTCTGGACGAGGATTTCGCTGCTCCTTCTTACGACGTTCATTCTCGTGTTGTGGACGGTGCAGAGGATTGCAGAACAAGTCATACACGATCACATTTTTACCTATGTAAACGGTGTCCTGTATTCCACGCCCGGTTATCGTGGGCTGACAATAGGTGATGCTGAACGGAGACTATCCTACCTGTTAAGCAGAGACAGCGGAGGCTCGATGGTTGATGGTGGGGTCAGTTGGTCGGCTGATGGCAGACACTTTACCTATATGGGCTACGTCAGTAATGGTGGACTTACCGGAGATTTCTATGTCGTCACGATGACTGATTTCTATTTTCACAACCGTCTCACCTTCCCCAGTACAAGTTACCGATCCATTTGGAATGCAGAAAAATTAACTTTTGTAGTCAGTGAACGATCAGACAAATCTAAAGTGAAACCCATCAATGATTACCTCACGGTTACTGATCTCAGGAGCGGAGCAAATCTTTATGTATCACAGTCGGGGGATTTTGATGCGGACATCATTGTGTCCCAACCAGCATGGTCGCCGGATGGTCGGATGCTTACGTTGATTACCAGCACACCGGATTATCTGAAACGGACTTTACGCATGGTCAACCTGGATCAGGGTCGGGTAATCACACCCAGCCTTCCTGAATCCGTCCGGGATGCGGAAGCTCCATTTTGGTCTCCTGATGGGAAGTACGTCGCTTTCTATGCGACGACCAATTTCGCGAAAACACTCTGGATAGCCGACAGCCAAACTGGTGATAGCCGGGAGATTTCGCAAAAGTTTGATTTTGGCCCCGGTTGGTCACCCGACAGCCAGCACATTGCCTACACGGTCGGTGAAAACATCGCGGGCAGCATTCATCGAATTTTATATATTGCCGACATCATGACCGGACAAAATCGGGTTCTGACTGAATTTTCCGACCTCGCTTATTACCCAATCTGGTCACCCGATGGTCGCTGGTTGGCAATCCTTTCGACCACTGACAGCGGTCTTGCGCTTTACATAGTCGATGCTGTGACAGGTGAGTCACAGGAATTAGCCTCAATGCCGGATACATCTGTCGATTCGCAGCCTGTCTGGTCTGCCGATGGTCAATGGTTGACAGTCAATACCACCCTATATCTCAGCCATACCACCTATCTCACCAAAACCTATCTCGTTGATGTGGCTCATCGCGCGATTGTCTCCACTCTCACCGACAGCGGCTGGCTTGGATGGCAACCTTAGCATCCCGACGCTGGCGCATCCTCAATAGGCATTAACCCGACTTTGTACACTCGCCGTCATGAACGCCCCATAAACGGATGGCCTTATCGCCGTCCGTCGTCACCAGCAAACGACCATCCCGGCTGAACAGAACCCCAACACTGCCGGAAGGACTGCCTTTTTGCGAACTATCGGTAAACAGCACTTTTTGAGTCGCCATATCAGCCAGAATCAATGTACCCGTAATCCATCCGCCAGCCGCAATCAATGTGCCCGATGGATTGACTGCAACCGACGAACCGCTTCCGCCCGGAGCGCTGATGACCAGTGTAACCGAGCCGGACTGAGCATCAAACCCGTTGATGTAGATATTCGGCCCTGCGCCAAGCACAATCAGGGTGCTGCTGTCCGGTGTAAAAGCAATATGCAGGTTGCCACCCGGCGATTTTGACCACAATTGTTCCCCGCTCGTGGCATCCCATACGCGCAGCACACTGCTCGTCCAATCGCCTGCCGTCGCAATTACCGTCCCATCCGGGCTGAAAGCAATATCATCCGGGAGCGTGGTGTGAACCTCAATTACATGCACTTTTTCTCCGGTCTGCACATCCCAGACAATCAGCAGGCCATCTTTACCAACGCTGGCAAGCTGCTTTCCATCCGGGCTGTAGGCCAATCCAACGATACCATCGCTGTGTCCAAGCAGTTCTATGCGCTTATTCCAGGTCTGCGTATTCCAGATTTTGACCGTACCATTCGAGGCCGAAGCCAATTCACTTCCGTCCGGGCTGAAAATCGCGCTGGTGGCAATGTCACTGTCGGGTGTCAGCGTAATCACGCGAATCTTCGTCCGCACATCATAAACCTCTACCGATGTATTCCATGAATTGGATACCAACAGCCGTCCATCCGGACTCATATCAATTCCTGTGGCGAGTGTTGAAGCAAGCTCTGTGATTTGTTCCAGACAGGCGGCATTTTCCGGCGTGATCGCAACCAGATCAGCCGGAACTGCTGATTCCATCACCCGCACCAGTGAGGCTGATACCCAACCGGCGCTGCCATCCGGCAGTTCAACCGAGAGCCATGTACCATCCTTGCTCTTATCCAGAATGGAGACACTCATATTGGGTGGCAGAGAGGAGATAATCGTCCCATTCGGGCGATTTCGAACATTAATCGGCGCATCGGTGGCGATAAATCCCACTAAATTTGCTGGTTCATCCTGAGCAGCGCTGTTGAACGCAATCATGGTCAGGAAAACAAAAACGATCATGCAGAAAAATGGATGTTTTTTCATCAAAATTCAATACTCATCTAGCGAGGCATCTATTTAAATCATAGCACCATTCATCATTAGCTTTTTGCCTATGCTAATCACCTACTGCCAAAAGCCAACAGCATTTCCGACATCTTGAACTCTCAACTTGGAACTCAGCCGTTAAAATGGCATAATCTATTCTATTCAGCCTGCTAACTAAACGAGAAAACCCAATGGATAATTTGAACATCTTCATCACAGGCGGAACAACCGCTGTTGGACGCGAAGCGACTCGCCAGCTTTCCGCGCGTGGTCACAAGGTCACTGCCCTCACACAAGGCTCGGACGGCGCAGTCAAGGTACGGCAGGATGGCGGTTTACCTGCCTTTAGCGATCCTTTCCGTTCCGGCGATATTCGCAGCATCCTCATCATGTCCAAAGCGGATGTGATTCTGCATCTGATGCCGCAAATTCCGAATAATTTTCCCCATCGCAATAGTGAATGGGAAGCCAACAATCGTGTTTTGACCGAAGGCACAGAAGCCATCCTGCAAGCCGCCAGTGAAACCGGAGTCAAATTCATCGTGTTCGCCAGTTATTCGCTGCTGTATGGCGATACGCATGGCGAATGGGTCACGGAAGAAAGCGAACTGCATGGCAGTATGGCTTTCCGCTCCGCTCTCGCAGCCGAAAATCGTTTTCTCGATGGAACGGTTCCGGGCTGCGTCCTGCGTTCCGCTCTGGTCTACGGCGCAGGCGACACCGGGACAGAAGCCCTCAAGGATGCCCTTCAGAACGGGCGCGGCGTATACCTGGGTAACGGTCATAATGTCCAAAGTTGGATTCATGCCAGCGATCTGGCACGGGCGGCAGTTCTGGCAGCCGAACAGCAGCCCAATGGACAAATCTTCAATATCGCGGATGACCGTCCGGCGACACCCGCTCAATTCGCTAACCAGCTCGCGGCAGGCATGGGAGTTTTCGCACCCAGCGGATTATCCGGTTTCCCGCTGCGTATGATGACCACTGAAACCCAGCGTGAATTGATTGATCTCTCGCAGCGCGTCAAGAGCGACAAAGCGCGTGCCACGCTCGGCTGGTCGCCCAGATACACTGACCTGACCGCTGGCATCGAGCAAACCCTGCTGTTCTGGCGTGCTGAAAACCCTGTTCAGGCATAATGGTTGGTATCGGTTATAGACCTAAAACAACAATTGAAGCAGGATTTCCCGTAGGGGCGGTTCGTGAACCGCCCTGCAAGCCATGATGATTCATACGAATGAATTCAGAAAGTTCATTACCCAACAATGCTTAAAGCGATTCTTTTTGATCTTGACGATACGCTGATCGATTGGAGCGGATTCGACCAGGATTGGCCAACTTTCGAGCAGAAGTATCTGCGCCGCGTAGTAGATTACATCATTGGCACAGGCTACGAGCAAATCGATTTTACGACTTTTGTCCATGAGTTCCGCATCCATACGCGCGAAGCCTGGAGCGCCGGACGCGGCAATCTTATCGCGCCCAATCTGGGCGATATTCTGATGGAGACCGCTGAAATCCTGGGTGTACCACCGGGACAGATAACGGCGCTGGACTGCCTGGAATCCTATGAATGGAGGGCAGTGCCGGGAACCACCGTGTTTCCCGATGTCATTAACGCGCTAAAACTTTTCCGACGGAACAAAATTCGCATGGGCATTGTTACCAACGCGGCACAACCTATGTGGCTGCGCGACTTCGAATTGAAAGGTCATGGCCTGCTGGACTTTTTCCCGGAATGCCGCATTTCGGCTGCGGATGTCGGATTTCTCAAGCCACATCCGGCAATTTTTCAGGCGGCACTGGATGCCCTCCAAATCGATGCATCTGAAGCCGTTTTCGTGGGCGACAATCCCGTCGCGGACATCGCCGGGGCGCAGGCCGTTGGTTTACGGGCTGTGCTGCGCGTCACCCATCCCGCTCCACCGATGTTAAGCGGCTTAATCGTCCCGGATGGCGCAGTCAACAGCCTGAGGGAGATGTTCCGCTTGCTCGACGACTGGTATCCCGGCTGGCGTAAAAAATAACCATGTTCCTGCCGCATTCTGATCGCAACCTCATCCTGACGGGCTATACCGGCCCAAATCAGCCCATCCTCGGAGAACAGGTCGCCAAACGCCTCAACCTGCGTTTCGTCAATGTTGATGCGCAAATCGAACATCGCGCGGGTATGGAGATCGAGGACGCGCGTTCCCGCTATGGCGAAAGCTGGCTGAAAACGGTTGAGAGCGAGATAATGGGCGATATTCTGCTCTACCGGGGTGCGCTCATTCGCGTCAGTGGACAAACGCTTCTGCGCGGGGAATATGTCAAACATTTACAGACCGGCGGCGTAGTGATCTGTCTGGTGGTCGCGCTGGATGCTGTTCTACAGCGCCTACATCTCTCGCTGGGTGGACGTTACCATAACCCGCACGAACGCGCACTGGCAATCGGTCATCTCAAGCGCGAATGGGCTGTCCGCAAGCTGGAAGACATCCGCGAACTGGATGTAACCTACCTGAATGAAGCCGAAACGGTGGATGCTATCACTGCACTCTGGCAAAAAATCGTTATCGGGGGATAGATTTCTAAGGCAGTGCCTTGATGCGTGCGATGAGTGCGGATGTGCTGTGGTCAGGCAGGTAATCAATCAGGACAACTTTCCCGCCGATTGATTCGACAAGTGGGCGTTCTGGCAGCACTTTATGGGCATAATCGCCGCCTTTGACATAAATATCGGGTTGAAGCGCCCGAATCAACCCATCGGCTGTATCATCCTCGAAAACAACAACGCCTGTCACAGGTTCGAGCGCCGCCAATAATCGCGCCCGTTCCGTTGCTGGAATGAGAGGGCGACCAGCGCCCTTTAAACGCTGTGTACTGCCATCACCGTTCAAGCCGAGAAAAAGTGCATCACCCAACGCGCGTGCTTTTTCCAGATAATCCAGATGCCCCACATGCAGCAGATCGAAATGACCATTGGTGAATACCAATCGTTTACCGGTCACACGCAGTGCTTTGCGTTCCTGTAGGGCCTGTTCCAGTGTAAAAATGTGTCCCAAGAGCAAAACTTTCCGAAATTTTTCATACATTGAGATCATTACCGTCCTTGCTGTTCGGGTTTTGCAAGGCAGTAGTGTTAACTTTAGCATAAAGTGATTTGATTTATCATGTATACTACGGGTAAGGATGCCGCTTCTTACGGCAGAACTTGCTCAACATGTGCGGAGTTGCGGGAACATGCCTAAAACGATTGTCGTCTTACCAACTTATAATGAAGCCGAAAACCTTCCCCTGATGGTCGATGCTTTATTAAACCTCGCCGTCGAAAACCTGAATATCCTGGTCGTTGATGATAATTCCCCGGACGGAACTGGCAAGATCGCCGAAGATCTGGCGACCAAGCATCCAGGGCGCATC
>JBGAGR010000030.1:0-41148 GCA_044226645.1 Aggregatilineales bacterium | reverse complement strand
GTGCTGGATTTGATGCTGCCGGGGTTGGATGGCTGGGAAGTCTGCCGCCGTGTCCGTGCCCAATCCGATATACCGATTATCATGCTCACCGCGCGAAATGATGATATTGATAAAATCGTCGGGCTGGAACTCGGCGCGGATGATTATCTGACCAAGCCCTTTAATCCGCGTGAACTGGTCGCGCGGGTCAAAGCCATCCTCCGCCGCACCGATAAGAAATCGACTCCCGTTCCTGCCGATCAACCACTTGTTATCGAAAACCTGCGCATCTACCCCGAACGTCGCGTCGTTATGGTCGATGACCGCGAAATCGACCTGCGCATGAAGGAATTTGATTTGCTCCTGACCTTAGCCGAGAATCCCGGCATTGTTTTCAGCCGTGAAAAGCTGCTGGATGTCGTCTGGGGCTTCGATTTCGCTGGCGAAACCCGCACTGTCGATGTCCATGTCGCCCACCTGCGTCATAAACTCGAAGGGTCGCGCGTTTCCATCGAAACCGTCTGGGGTGTGGGCTACAAGTTAGAGTGAAAATGATGCCTTTCCGTCTCCGCGCCCGATTTCTGTTTTCACATCTGTTTCTGCTGGCGATCACCCTCGTCGTCATGATTCTGACCGCCTTCATCTTTCTGGCAACGCGACCCATCTCGCCATCCGATACCTATCAACGCATGACCGCGCTTATCCGCGAATTTGTCGCTGCTAATCAGGCTTCTGGTGATACCACCCGTCCGTTGCTGCGTTTAGCCGAATTTCAGACGCAGATTCAGGATTTTGTCACCACTAACGAAGTACGGGCACTCATCGTCAACCTCAGCACGGGCAATGTTCGTTACGACAGCGCAGGGGTATTGAATCGCGGCGATACCTCGCTGCCAACATCGAACCCGTTTTCGGCGGGTTTACCGATTCCAACGGTGTGCGCTGGGCATTCGCTGGATTATCCGGTGTGCGACAGGGCGAGGAAAATATCAGCGTGTTGTTGGCGGATAGTCTCCCCGCTCAATCGCTGCAAAATGTGCTGGCGACATTCCCGCAGGAACTTATCATTATTTTCGTACAGGCCGCAGTTATTGGACTGATTGTGGCGGTCATTTTAGCCGGATTTATCAGCCGCAATCTGGCGCGTTCATTAGGACAGTTGGCGCAGGCCGCCAGCGCTGTGACCGAAGGCCATTATGACCAGCGCATTCCAGTGCAGGGCGCAGCCGAAATCCGTGAAGTGGCAGAAGCCTTCAACCGCATGAGTGCCGAGATTCACAATACCCGGCAGGCGCAGCAGGACTTCATGGCGAACGTCTCGCACGATCTGAAAACCCCGCTCACCTCGATCCAGGGCTATTCGCAGGCTATCATGGACGGAGCCGCCAAAGACCCCGCCAGCGCTGCCAAAATCATCCACGAAGAAGCCGGACGACTCAACCGTATGGTCACAGAACTCACCGATCTGGCGCGTTTGCAGGCCGGACGCTTATCCATGCACACCAGCGCCATCGACATGGGCAAACTCGCCGCCGCCATCGGTCAGCGCCTCGGCATTTTGGCGCAGGAACGCGGCCTGACGCTCCATCAGCAAACGCCTTCCATGCCGGAAATCGCGGGTGATGGAGACCGCTTAGCACAGGTCTTGACCAATCTGGTCAGCAACGCTATCAAATACACGCCTAAAGGCGGCGAAATCTGGCTGACGACACAGATTAATAATGGCGGCGTGGAAGTGGTGGTGCGCGATACCGGAGTCGGCATCGCGACGGATGATTTACCGCGTGTTTTCGAGCGTTTCTATCAGGTTGATAAAACGCGCGGCCCTCGACGCGGCACAGGGCTAGGATTAGCCATCACACAGGAAATCGTCCAGGCGCATGGCGGACGCATCACCGTCACCAGCGCCGGAGTCGGGCAGGGTTCCACCTTCACCGTCTGGCTGCCTTCCCCACAGTTGACCACCATCGTGCGCGGCAAACGCTAGTCGTAAACCTGTTATTGCCCTACGCTACACTTCCTTAACCACCTGCGCGTAGACATCAGCGATAGAATCAATGAGTACCTCTGCGACAAACAGGATAATGCTATGCGTTTGATGGTTCTCATTGCTTTTATCGGACTGCTGTTTTCTTTCACACCCTCACAGGCGCAAACCGATGCGATTGATCCATCGCTGATTTTTGTACCCCCGCTTGAAATTCGCCATGTAGCATCGCCACCGCAGGAAGAATTGCCTTATGCCTGGGATGACGACTTAAAGTTGTTCGAGGTGGATGGCGTAATCTCTCCGTATCCGGATAGGGTTAAGGGAATACATAGTATTGAACAGGTAGATGTGAATACATTTACCTTTGCCTACGTATATGCCCCTGATGTTCATCCCGATGATGTTGCCTGGGTGTATTCGCGCACACAGCATACACTGACCTCGTTCAGTCCGGTGTGTGGCGAAACAGGTGGCCTTGCCAATGGCTGGTATCTCTCTCGCTGGTTGTGGATAATCGTGGAGCAGAATGATACGACCTATCTCTGCAATCGCCTGACAGGTGAGAAAAGTGATCCATTACCAGTCAATTACCAGTGGAAAGCGGATTATTGGAATGAGCCGGGATATATCATCACGATCTCGCCGGACTGGCGCTATGTAGCTTTTATTGGTGATGTCGGCCTTGAATTGCAGTCAGAATACTCCCGTGATGTTGAAGTGTTCAGCTTTGACACGCAGACCAGAAAATTCCTGAGCATCGGCACAATGGGAGCCGGAAGCTCGCTCTATTTTGAAGAATGGGTTGGCAATCAGGTCACAATTGCCAACGGCGAATCGAACAATATAGGTTCGATGGGGATTTTTGTCGCGGATGTCACGAAGGCGGATAGTCTTGTCTATGCTCTAGGTGATAGTGGAGGGGCTTCACCCGTTTTTGCCGATAATCCGCCGCGTTACTTCACAGGGTATGGCGCGAACAGCCCTGTTCCCTGTGGACAGCGAACATACTACGTCGAAACCCATCAATTGGTCGAATTGCATCTGGATGGCCTGTGTCATCCGGAATACGGTGATATTGCCGGGGTTGGCTACTACCGCGATGTACCGTTTGGCGAGAACCATGAGTGCTGTACAGCCGTTCCAGCGGATGTTGCTGAAGTTCCGCTGATTCGCTACGATGCGCGAACGGGCGAACGCAAGGAACTCTACACAGCAGAAATTGAGCACATCTATTGGGTGTCGCCGGACGATCATTATGCCATTCTGCTCATTGACCAGAACAAGCACATCGATTTCTTCCCGTATCTACAGGACTACGATACGTTTTCAAATCTTGGATACCCTTCTGTCGAACTCATTGATTTGCAAAAGCAGCAACCGTTGACCATTTTGCCGATATACGAATTATTTCAAGCACAAAGCCTTGATGAATATATGCGGGATTGGGCGATCAACCACTCGATTACCCGTATGTCCGATGGAACATTTGTCGAAATCATTTGCTATCATGACATCCCCGTAGGGTGTGGACGTGTTGGCAATGCTGCACTTCGGCTAACTGTCACGGACGATGAATTAAAAGAAATATTGCTTGTCGATAACCCCATTATGCTGACACCCGATAAAACTGGGTTGTTTGTTTGGTCGCAACCACCCTCTAGGGAAAGGGGAACTCCTACCAGACTACAGGGTGTCAATATCTACGATTTAAACACAGGCACGATTAGCCCGTTTATACAGGAACTTAATCCCGCACACTATAACTTCGAGCTGCATATCAGCGGCGATAATTCAGTTAATGTGGCAGTTGAGGATAGGCTGTTAGGTGCCAAGCAGAACTTCAATGTCTATTTTGAGTCGGGGCAACCTGCTTATATTCAGATCGTCGATCCGCCTCCGCCGTCTATCGGGAAATATGTCTGTGTGCTGATGACCCAGACCGGGGTGAACTTACGAGTCGGGCCTGCTGGCAATGTTGAGCGCGCGGGTACGGCTAAGAAAGGCGAGAAACTGCTTGCGATAGGGCAGGAAGTCAGCGCATATGATGGATTGGTCTGGTGGCAGCTTGATAAAGGCGGCTGGGTGCGTTCGGATTTTGTCACCCCAACATCCGCCTGTGACACATTGCCTGATACCAATCCGAATGCAACACCTGCTCCCGGTTCACCGGGATCAACACCAGATGGCAATCTGTCTCAACCATCCGGCTTGGCATGTAATCTAACCGTGCTAACCGGGGCAAATTTGCGCAGCGGCCCCGGCGTGGAGTTTGATAAGGTAGGCAACGCCGCAGCTAATCAGACGTTGACTGCGGACGGTCAATTCGCCAATGTGCAGGATTTCTTTACATGGTGGCGCTTGATAACCGGGGAATGGGTGCGCGAGGATTTCGTCGCTGAAGACACTGCTTGTGCAGCTTTGCCGCAAATTACTCCATAAAGGGAATGGGAGCAATGGGCGATTTTGAGGGCTTGACTTAGAGCGCACTCTAAGTTGTAGACTGTAATCATGATCGAGAACACACTCACCATTCAGCAGGTTGCTCAGGAAACCGGCTTGAGCGAGCATACCCTCCGCTACTACGAACGGATTGGGCTGATTCATCCCATCAACCGCGCGGAGAATAAGCACCGCCGCTATTCGCCCAATGACATCGGCTGGATTGATTTTCTGAACAAACTCCGCGCGACAGGCATGACCATCCAGCAGATGCGCCAGTACGCCGAGTTACAGCGTCAGGGCGATTCGACCTTGCCGCAGCGGGTCGCCATATTGAAAGCGCTGCGCTGTCAGGTTGAAGCGCATATCGCGGAACTGCGCGAACACATGGGGCTGCTCGATTACAAAGTCGAGTTTTACGAGGGCATCATCGCCGAACAGATGCAGGAAACCTGCACCTGACCTGAACATCCGTTTTTTACAAACCACGTTGTATCCAGCCGAGGCATAGGTTTTGCCTTAGGAAAGTTTCGTTTTGCTTATTGCTGTTTATAGGGAGGAAAGATGACAACCGCAACTACGCTCTATCGCACATTGGGCAGATCCAATATCGAGGTCAGCGCATTAGGGTTAGGCTGCTGGGCAATTGGTGGGGACATGCAGTTTTTAGATATTCAAGCGGGTTGGGGCACTGTCGAAGATGCCGAGTCAATACGCGCCATTCATCGCGCACTCGATTTGGGCGTTAACTTCTTCGATACCGCCGCCAATTATGGCACGGGACACAGCGAGCGTCTTCTGGCACAGGCACTGTCCGGCAATCGCGATCAGGTCATCATCGCCACCAAATTCGGTTTTGCCATTGACGAAAATTCCAAGAAGGTCAGCCATCATAATCGCGATCATCTCAATCATCTACAGGCCGAGTGTGAAGGCAGTCTGCGCCGCCTGAACACCGATGTCATTGACCTGTATCAACTGCATGTTTGGGATTATCCCATCGAACAGGTCGGCGAAATGGTCGAAGCGTTGGAGCGGCTTGTCAGCGCCGGGAAAATTCGCTACTACGGCTGGAGTACCGATTCAGTTGAAGGGGCGCGTGCTTTTGCACAGGGCGAACACTGCATTGCCATCCAGCACGATCTGAATGTCATCAATGATGCGCCGGAGATGCTGGCTTTATGCAAGGAATTGAATCTCGCCAGTGTCAACCGCAGTCCACTGGCGCGGGGTGCGCTGACAGGCAAATATACAAAGACCAGTGAATTCCCGCAGAATGATGTGCGCAATGATCCCTGGTCGAAAGAGCGCTTTTTCACCCCGACCCTTGCACATCTGGATGCGATCCGTGAGATTCTCACCAGCGGCGGACGCACACTGGCGCAGGGTGCTTTGGCCTGGATTTGGGCGCGCAGCGAACAGACTATCCCGATTCCCGGCTTCAAAACGGTTGCACAGGTGGAGGATAATGCTGGCGCGATGCGTTTTGGCGCGCTGACAGCCGAACAGATTGCGGAGATCGACCAGATTTTAGGGCGATAAATCGACTGTTTAAGCGAATGCTTTACGGCGGAATCATCGGACTGTTCTTGGTAATCCCCAATTGGTCTGATTGATTCCGCTTCCTCATCTCCATACACTATTATGAGCAGTATTAAGGATACGCGAGCCTTCTGAGCATGTGATGGTCGATCCGCAATTTCAACAGGTTGAGGGTAAATGACGTTCAAGAATCGTAGTAAAGAGCATAAGATTCGGAAAGCTTCTGAATCCGCCTCCAATCAACAGCAGAAAATTGAAGGTCATTCGACACCAGACTTGTCATCTACCGACATTTTTAGTCTACAGGGCGTTATTGGCAACCAGGCCGTTCAGCGGCTGTTGAAAGACAGCAGAGTCAACCGTCCCATCCCCAAAAAATCGCTGTCCAAAGAAAATAGGGATGAGCAGAATGTTGTTGGACTGCCCATCTTATCGCCCTCACCGCTGATGGTGGCGCGCGCGCCCGGTGATGCACCTCCTCCCGGAACCAATCTCCCGACAGTGGATGCAAATAATATTCCGAAAACATGGCGGCAGTCCCCGGTTCCCTCATCCGGTGGACAGGACGTATTTCTCTATAGAGGTCTTGAAAAAGGGGCTGCGCAGGCATCCAGTCAAATCATTCGTTCAGCAGATGTCGCTGCTGGTGGTTTTACCTCTACCGAGCTATCCGCCGCCCAGGACGCGGTATTTAATGCCTATGGGCGCGACCCGGTTCTCTCTGGGCCGAATGCGGGTGGTGTAGTGCGCGTCAAGATTCCCGGCGCAGTCTGGGATCAGTTAGTCAAAACCAACAATATTTCGCAGCGCAGCTACGGAGGATTTTCCGGCGGGATGAGTACATCGGAACTCCGTATCAATACGCAGGAGGCAGCCAGCCTCATCAATAGCCTGCCTAATGATGTGATTGCGCCTGACCCATATTATGATCGCCGCCCCAATGGTACGCGCACCTCACGACCTGCTCCGGTTCCACCTTTTGGCGCGGGTTCCAAAGGAGGAGGGCAGGCCTCCGAGCCAGCCGTGCAGCCGGGTGAATCAGTACCGAGTTCGGAGCGTCCAACCGGACGTTTCCGCGCGGTGAATCCACCCGCTCAGTCGAGTGAATCTGCGCCAACCGAAACGACTGAGCCAACCGTACCAACTCCCGGCGGCAAAGGCCCGATAACCCCCTCTGGGATGGGTGGAGCAGGTGTGCCGCCAGCGAATTCACCCGGATTCAGCCCCGGTACACGCGCTGTCGCCGGAGGGTTGGGAATCCTTGTGGTGGTCAATGAAATTCTTGGCCCCATCGCCAGAGTGCGTAATCAACAGCAGCACAATATCGATGAAGGCAATGCCCAGATTAACTTTTTGCGGCGCTTCGGCGCGAATCCCAAAATGGGCATCTGGGATCAGACCGAGCGTAAGCCGCTTCCTCCGAATACTACCCCTTCGACCAGTCTGTTTGGATCACCCTCTTATCCCTATGTAGTCGATGTTGACATCAATGCCTTTCGGGCGAATTTGCCCCGGCTCATCACTGACTATCAGAGCTATGTCTATTTCATCAGCACGGCGAAGGAATTGAATCTGCTGGATGAAGACCCGGAAATGCCCGTTTCGCCCACTCGTGCTCAACGTGCCGAAGAACGGCATTATTACCTGAAAGTGAATATGGAAGATCGTGCGAGTCGCCGCCGCTATGACATCACCGATACGATCATGCAGGTTCAGAATGCCGTTGTGAGCAAAGTTGATAAAACCATGCGTGCCAAACTGCAAGGGCTGCCTGCGGCGCAGCAAAGTAACGTCTTCCGTTTGAAACAGGGCAGCGAAACCCCGGTCTACCGTTCCGCGCGAGGACATCAACCCATTTTGTCCAGTAAGCAGCTTTTTGGTTCTGACCCCTGGGTGAGGCCGACTGGAAAGAAATTTGAAACCAGTTGGTGGCAGTCCTTCCAGCATGGTCAATCTGATGACCGCCTGCTGGTTGTCCCGGCGAATGGCGATGCCGAGCGCTCGGCTCAGGTGAGCGCCTATTGGGTGCATGAACCGATTGAGGATGTCTTTGATGAGGTGAAGGAGGGTGGACGATCCATTACAGATCGTCAGCCAGCCGATGGCGGCCCATTGAACAGCTTTGTTGCTGGGCCAGAACCCAATGGGGATTCGCGCTTTGGCGAAACCCGTTACTTCCGCCACCCCGATCCTGATGTGCGCTGGACAGAAGCAATTGGTGAACTGCGCCAATTCTGGGTCAATGCATCTGACCTCGAACCCGTCTCACAATCGCAGGTTTCCACCTATATCAATCAGGACTCGCCGGATGGAAATCAAAAACCGAAATAGTGTCTCAGCGCCCCTGTTCGATTAGAAATGCAGCGCAAATGGGGTGATGGGCTAGTGAGGCCTTGCACCTAGCCCATACGATTCTCAAAATCTGTTTGCAGGACATTAATCCTTAATCGCGCGAATCTGACGGAAGCCGAAGACCAGCAGCACGAACCCGATCAGCACAATCAGGCGGTGGATGAAATTGTTGGTCGCGCCGTCGAAGATCGCCAGTTGTCCCGGCCCCGCGAACGTCGCAATCAGATGCGCAATCCCCAGCACAATCGCGCCTGCCACGATCAGATTGAGCGAACGTCCCACAATCCCGCCGATGCCTCGCACGGTGATGACCATCCAGATCGAGGCCACCACCAGCACAAAATCCAGTATCAGATTGATCGTCGATAAATCCATTTTTGCAATTCTCCCCTAAAAATGTCTTTTATTGAAAAAGGGATAATCATCCCTGCGAAAACCATTCTCTTGTAGGGGCGAAGCACTGCTTCGCCCGATTATCTGTAATGACTAGAGCACATCAAACAGATCGTACAGCCGCAGTTCCTTGGTGAAAATCAGCATCCGCTCGTCAAGCTGCTTATCGACGGACTGCATCCCCTTCAAGACCATTTTCTTGCCCACCAGACTCACCCCGTAGGCGATGCCTTTCGCCAGCAGTGCCCGGTAGACATCCACTTCGCCTTCCCGCAAATCTACCTGCAAATTGCCTTCCGTCATGCTGACAGGCCATACATTCCGCTCGGCTGTTTCGTTGATGATGCGCTCCAGATTGCGCCCCAGACGTGGCCCGCCCAGTTGGATGACCGAAGTCCGCAGCGCCCCCATCTGCTTGATGAAATACAGTTGCAGGAAACTCTCTTCAGTGGTGTCCATCGTATCCATGGTGATGCCGGAGTCGCCCATCGGTACAATGACATCCTGAATCGGCTTCAGCGTAATATCCGCGCCGACGAATTCATTTTTGTCATCGCGTGTTGCCATAGCGCTGCACATCACACTGATGACCACGCCCTGATTGTCCTTAATATCGAGCTGCTGCGCGTTCAGTTGACCACTTTTGCCGATTTGCTGCATCAGCGCTTCGGTTTGCTTACGATCAATTCCCAGCACATCATGCAGCGGCTTGCCGATAATCGAACGTGCGTCGCTCTGCCGCCGCTTCAGCAGTCGCAGACACGACTGGTCGAGGAAAATCACCTGCCCGATCATATTGGTCATCAGCAGGGCACTCGTGCTGCCTTCTTGAACGGATACTTTGCTGAGTTCATTCGTCGCCGCCTTGAGCGCATAAGCCAGCGCGTTAGCCAGCGCTCCCGGTGTTGCAAAGCGCGTATCCACCGTTTTCGCCATCGAACGCGCGATCACGTCCTGTGTAGCTTCCGGTAATTCCGGGCGCATCCGGTGAATATCTGGTATCGGCTGTGTCACATGCGCCATAATCACACCCAACGGCGTTGGCGCATCATACGGCACACGTCCGGTCAGCATCTGGAAAATCGTCACGCCCAGCGCATATACATCAGCCGCGCCAGTCAGCGCACCCGGTTCGGCCTGTTCGGGAGCCATATAACTCGGTGTTCCGAGGATGCCCGTTCCGGTAAGCTGCGCCGAGGATTCGCCTGCTTTCGCCAGCCCGAAATCCGCCAGATAGGTATTCCGCGCGTCATCCAGCAGCACATTATTCGGCTTGAAATCGCGGTGAATCACGCCTTTGCTGTGTGCATAATCCAGTGCGTCCGCCATTTCCTGCACGATCCGCGCCGTTTCCTGTGGATCCATCGGCCCCTGACTAATCAGGTCGGCCAGCGTCCCGCCGTTGACATACGCCATCACGATATACGGCATTCCGTCGTATTCGCCAAAATCATAGACTGGCAGAATGTGCGGATGCTGCAAACTGGCGATGATTTCCACCTCGCGGTAAAACCGTTCCAGAAATTTATCTTCGTGAGTCAAACTGCGCGGCAGCACCTTGATCGCCACACTGCGCTTCATCGAAGCCTGTGTAGCCTGATAGACCGTTGCCATCCCGCCTTTGCCAATGGTGGCTGTCACCGCATATTGACCAAGTTGGTGTCCGACCAGATCACTCATTCCGATTAATCCAATTACAAACTCTTTGACTTTCCATAGTATAGCATCGCGTCAACGACCTTGCCTTGAAGGGCGAGGCTTGTAACCCACCTAGCCGGACAACTCCGGTCTACCGTTTACGTATGGCGGATTGACTGCCGCCCTGCTGGCGATGTTGCCAGCAGCCACGAGGTCGGCATGGGCAGCGAAGCCACAGGCGACACACGCGAAAGAAGATTGAGTACGACGATTATGCTTATCAATGTGACCGCAGGCAGGACAGGTGCGCGACGTATTATGCGGATCAACAAAGATCACGGGAACACCTGCTCGTTTCGCCTTATAGACTATTTTCATCTGAAGATCGTTAAATGCCCAGCTATACAACGTCGCTCGCTGCCCACGCTTAACCGTTACCCGGTCACGTATCCCACTCAAATCCTCAAGTGCGATGGCGCGATTTGTGCCTTGCGCGGTTTGTACGAGTTGCTTGGCTATGCAGTGATTAACATCTTCGCTGAAACGCGCCTCCCGACCTGCCATGTGTTTCAAGCAGCGTTTGGCGGCCTTCGTGCCTTTCTTCTGAAGTTTGCTTCGCAAGTGGCGGTTGCGGTGACGAATGTTCTTAACTGCCTTGCCAGAGTAGAAATTGCCGTCACTGTCTACCGCGATATTCTCAACACCCAGATCAACACCCAGAATGCCTTCAACGTCAATCGGTTTGCCTTCTTCCACATTGCACACCGCAAACAGGTAGAACGCCCCTTTGATGTAGACCAGATCGGATTCACCCTGTTGGGTCTTGAGCAGTTCCAACTGACGTTCTCCCGCTGCAAAAGGAATCGTCAACCGACCAGCAATAGACCAGATGGAGACCTGCTGGTCAGGCAATCGCCAATTCAGCACTCGATCATCATAAGCGATGCTGCCATGTGGCTTAAAGACGCGCCGTTTACGCTTATCCAACTTGTAAGCATCGGACACTTTAGAGATACAGCGGATCACGATTTGAGCGGTGAGATCAAATTGAGCGCGGGTTTCGTGGTAGGTCAGTTGATGCAATTTGAACTGCGAAAAGGTTTTGCTATCCCATGCCCGTTGGCTGATGTGGTTACAAGCAGCATTAGCTCGTTCCAGCGTTTGGAGCAAGTAATCGTATTGTTCAGCCGTTGGGTTAAGTTTCACTTTTGCAGTCAATTTCATGCCTTATACCGTAGCATTTTAGTGCCGAATAGTCAAGATATTGAAAGGTTGCAAATGGTCAATGAAAAAGAACAACGCATTCCTCTCCCAGCTAAAGCTGGAAGTATCCTGCGATGGTTTCTATGAAAATTACCGCGCCGCTGTCCAGTCTCACTGGCATTATCCCATCTCCAGCCAGATGATTTTTCAGGCTCACAAAGCATTTTCTGCTTTTGTATTTGCACTCTACTAAAAACCAATAACTAAAAACTAACAACCCATGACTCAGCACTCAGTACCTAGCACTCAGGACTATTTTTCCCCATCCGGTGATCGTGCCTCCATCACCCGCAGCAGAATCAACTGAATATCGCCCATCGTCCCCAATCCGGCTAAGGTTCCAATCATCAGCACCGCCATGCTCACGACGACCTCGCCCACATCCCGCGCCTTCAATAAACTCAGTGTTCCTACCGCCGCCGCGCCCCAGAAAACCAGCGCAGGCAGTCCCGCCACGAACACATATTGCCCGACGCTCAGATCATCGGGAATATCGACATGCGTCCAGCTAAAACCCACCGCCCGCCGACCCACTAACGCCAGCGCCAGCAGATGCAGCAGTTCATGCGGTGGCCCGAAGATGCGGATAATCCATGTCATAAGGTTTGCGCTGGTAATTACTCACTGTGTACACTATGCCGGAGTATAGAAAATCAATGATCGAGTGGCAAATTACCAATGACGGGACATATCTTCATCAGCTATGCACGGAAGGACGGACGCGAATACGCCAGCCGACTGGACAGCGATTTGCAGAAAATCGGCTTCCACACCTGGCGCGATACCCGCGACATCGACCCGGCGCAGGATTTCAGCGCGGAAATCGAAAACGGCATCGAGAAAGCCGCCTGCGTTGCCCTCTGTGTCACACCCGATAGCAAACGCAGCGACAGTTTTGTCCGCCGCGAGATTCAATATGCCCAGATCGTCAAAAAGCCCGTCATCCCACTGCGTTTTGCTGATATTCCCCCGCATGTTCCGGTCATCAACAATGAGTGGATCGACTTTTTCAAAGGCTGGGAACCCGCGTTCGAACGTCTCTGCACCATTTTGAAGCAGCCCATAGCCGAACCGCTCCCAACTGCCGCGCCGCTCGATGACCCCTTCCGTGATTATCTGAATGCGCTCTATCAGAATATCGTCCACTATCTCAATCTGACTGTGTTCTCGTTGATTACCCTTCGCGGCGAATCGACACCCGATGCCATCGCCGGAACCGAAACCGCGCAAGTCCTGCCGATGGCCTTCTGGGAAATGGCCTTGCTTCCTGACCAGAAACCAAAACATTTCCGTGATTTCCCCGAAGCCTTTGAGGAATATCAGGGTAGGGTTCTACTGCTCGGTGATCCCGGCGCGGGAAAGACTACGACACTTTTTGCTTTTGCCCGTGATGCCGTCGCCCGTCGTCTGGAAAATCCGGCGCTGCCGCTGCCCATCCTCGCCCCCATCGCCACTTGGGATGCTGCTAAACAGTCTCCGCTGGTCGATTGGTTGACTGCTTCGATTCCGATGCTCAAGCAGTCCGATTTATCGCACCTGATTGATTCCGGCAAAGCCTTGCTTCTGTTGGATGGCTTGGATGAACTCGGCGGCGAACGTTCCAGCGAAACTTCCGAAGATGCTGAACCCTCACGCTACGACCCGCGTCTGCGCTTCCTGAATCTTGTTCCCTCGCAAACACCCGTCATCGTGACCTGCCGTGTGAAGGATTACGCTGAAATCGGTGAAAAGTTGGCGCTCAACGGTGCGGTGACATTGCAGCCGCTCAACGATGCCCAGATGAAAGCCTATCTGGGCGACATGCCGGATTTATGGGCAGCGCTCGAATCTGACCCTGAACTGCGCGAAGTCGCCCGGACACCGCTGCTGCTCAGTCTGTTCACCTTCGCTTTCCGTGACCTGCCGGATGAAGCCAAAGCCTTGCGCGATCTGACACGCGGCGACCTGCGTGACAAAATTTTCGAAACCTATGTCCGCCGCCGCTATGAACGCGAAGCTCGTAAACCGAATGCGAAAATGCCCTTCACTTTGGATGAGTGTTATCGCGTTCTGGGGCAGGTCGCCATGTGGAATGCTGAGAATCCCTTCGTCGGTGAAAACATCATCACACAGTCGGCTTTCCTGAATGCGTTGGAATCCAGCCGGGTACTTGTTTTTATCGAGTTTGTCACCCGATTGAATCTGCTTATTCATTTGGAAGGATACGAATCCCCTGCTTACAAGTACATTCACCTGCTTTTACTAGATCATTTCGCTTATCGATATGCCGTGCGCTGTCTCGATTCGGACGACAATAAAATTCGCTATAGTGCGGTACAGGCATTGGGTAAATTAGCTGACAGCCGTGCGGTGGAAAAACTGATAGCCATCCTGCAAAAAGATCGCTGGTATATCCGGGCGACGGCGGCTGAAACCTTGGGCAAAGTTGGCGATTTACAGGCTGTCGAACCGCTCATTGCCGCACTTACTGATCTGGAACCTAAAGTTCGTCAGAATGCTGCTGATGCACTCGCCAAACTGAGAGATAACCGCGCCGTTGAAAATTTGATTACTGCCTTGCAGGATACGAGTGCTCATGTGCGTCGTAGTGCCATCTACGCACTGGCGGCAATGGGTGATCGGGCTGCCATTGAACCCATTATCCGTTTACTGCGGGAAGATGACCGGATGACACGGCGCAGCGCGGCAGAGGCTTTAGGCAAATTCAAGGATGAGAGCGCCGGGAATGTCTTGATTACTGCTCTGTATGATGATGATGTCTATGTTCGGATGAGCGCCGCGCAGTCATTAGGGGAATTGATGAGTATCAAGGCGGTTAAACATCTTCAGGAGGCTTTGCAGGATACCGATGTCTATGTCCAGAGTGCCGCCCGTCGCGCACTGGAAAAAATCGCTACGCCGGGAGCCACTGCCGCCGTCGCCGCATGGCGCAAACAGCATGGCGATATGTGAATTCTGCTATTAATATCACGTTAAATTGCGATTCTTGGATAATCAATATATGCTTTTGTATTATGCTAAAGATTTACTATGAGCTTTTCAGACTTGAATTCGATCCATTGCGAATTGGTCTGACTGTATTCAGTGTATTTTACGGGGTCAGAAATGCCTACAAGATTTTCCCCAGGTGAAATTATCTCTGAAAGAAGATTTACTATATATGAGGAGAAAATTGATAAGCTCCCCCTGAGTCGATACGAAAAAGATTTACTTAAAGAACGATGGTTAGATGGTATGGTACGCGCTCAGGAAAGAATGTGGCGAAGCTATAAATATCACAGATTACTTCAACTTATCTCTAAAGGTAGTCTCCCGGCTCTTATTACTCTCGCTGGGCTTAGCGAGCTACTCAGTTTCCCTTTGGAAATAAAACATCAAATCCAACAGTGGTTGTTATGGGGATTGCCAACTCTTGGTTCACTGTCTTTAGCCTGGGATAGTTCTCAAAATTATGAAAAGGATTTTGAAGAGAGCCGAAACCTTGTTTCAAGACTCCGTAGAGAGGGGGAAAATTACCTCAGTCTTACAAGTCGTTATAATCACTATCGTAAAAATAAACAGGCTGACTACGCAAAGGCTTTTAAGGATTTCTCGAATCGCCTTGATGATATATTTACAGGAGAGTTTTTGGATGACGATGATTTATTAATGACTGATCGGTTAGATAGGTTAAGTCAAACGGATGCAGATGATAATGTTACCCAGAGTGATGAAGATTCTGGTAACAAACAATCACGCCAGTAATCTTGATTTAAGGTATGGAGCCAAAGTATGAGTGCGAGAACATATTCACCGGGATTTGAGAAGATATTTGAGGAAATTAAACTCGGTCAGCCCCAAAAATCGTTCCTATCCTACTGGAAAACACACACTGATTACGCGGCTAAAAAGATGGAATATTCCTATCGAGTTGATAAATTACTTAATGCGGTAACTATGATGAGCAGTTTTGCGATTCTGCCATTGCTTTTTGCCGCAGATTGCTCTTTGTCGTATGTCAAAGTGGTAATTTTTGTCTTATGCTTAACAGTTATTTTCAGTGTTACTTTGGAAAGATTGTTTCGTTACAAGGAAATTGGGCGACATTATCAATTTCTTGCCCAAAACTTGAATAGAGAGGGATGGCAATTTCTATTTTTGAATGGCTATTACAGTCATTTCGAAACTCATGAAGATGCGTTTGAAGATTTTGTCCTGCGTATTGGCGCTGTTCAGAAACAGTCGGAACGAGGCTTCATTGACTTGTTTGATTCAGATTATTTGGCTTCCGGTCCACTGTATGTTGATTCCCTTACACTTAAAGACCCTGATCCTGTTAGCGAAAAAAACGATGATTCTAAATCCTAGCTTATCCAGAAGGATTTGTGCGATTGTTGCACACAAATAACTATCCCGACGAAATCAGCCGCCCATCTTCCGGGTCAAAGGCACGCCAGCCCGTCCGCGCACAGAGGCGGTTAATCAATTCCAGCGACGGGTCACGCAGCACTACATCAAAAATCAGCTCATCAGCGATCACCAGCACCGCGCCCACCTCGTCTGATTGAATCTCCACCCAATCCGGAATCGAAAAATCCGCGTCGGGGAAAAATTCGCTCAGAATACCCAATACTTCTGCGCCCGAACCGAGTGGCGGCGGCACAAAATCTTCGGGTATATCCGCCAGCGTCTCAATATGCGCTGGAAAGCGATACAGTGAAACAATCCACGACATCCGGTTTCCTCAGGGCGAGATGAACATTTTCGGGTTGTGTCTATACAGGAGTAGGATCAGCTACAGGCGTTTCCGGTATGCGGCTCTTTTTCGGTTTCAGCACGAAGGCGAACATCAGCACCGCGAACAGTCCCATGCCGCTCCAGAACAGAAACGGGACACTCGCCCCGATCCCAGCCAGACTGTTGCCTACTGGTGGCGAAAATGTCCCGCCCAGATTACGAATCGCCGTCGCGAAGCCGATTACCGTTCCCGCATAGATGGGATTCACCCCCGTCGCTTCCAGGACACTGGTATTCAGAATCGCCATGAACGAATCGAAGACCAATCCCGTCGCGGCGATCACCAGCACGATGATGCCTCCCTGCACAACGCCTAACAACCCGATCCCCGTGGATAGCACAATCGCGGCGAAAATCAGAAATCCGCGTCGCAGTCGCAGCTTGTCCGAGAGAATCGAGAGTGGAATCACAGCGCTCAGACTTGCCATGAAGAACACCCCCAACGCCCGGTCTGCATCCAGATTTGCCCAGCCGATGGCCTTCAGATAGGTCGGCAGATAACCGCTGAATCCCTGTATGCAGGCGTTGATTCCCAGACCGCCGATTCCCAGAATCCACAATTCGCGCAGTCCCATCACATGTCGCAGACTGTCGATAAAGGATGTCGATGGTTTGCTGCTTGCCTCCGACGCGGGGTGAATAACCAGCCACAGTAGGCTGACAACGATGGCGATCACGCCGTAGAAGACCAGAACCTGCCGCCAGCCGCCCAGCGCTGGCAAAATCAC
This sequence comes from Aggregatilineales bacterium, assembly GCA_044226645.1. Lineage (GTDB taxonomy): Bacteria > Chloroflexota > Anaerolineae > Aggregatilineales > Phototrophicaceae > CFX2. The sequence goes on along the minus strand of JBGAGR010000030.1, from coordinate 24,048 downwards.
GCTGGTACTCAGCAGCGGGCCGAGCATCAGACCCGCCGCAAACCCGGCTGAAATCACGCCGCTTGCCATCCCCAGTTGTTCGCTGGGAAACCACTGATGTGCAACCTTGAACAGCATAATCGGGATGACTGCTTGAAAGATGCCATAGGCCAGCGCCGCCAGCAGCAGGGTCGTAAAGTCTGTCGCAAAAGCGCGTGATATGCCAAATACTCCGGCGAGAAAACACGAAGCGAAAAGGGTCGTGCGTGTGCCAAAACGATCTCCCAGTGTGCCGCCAATCAGCGCGAAGAAGATTCCAGTAAACGAACCAATGCCCCAGATAATGCCGACCTCCACCAGCGTCAGTCCTAAATCCTGGCTGATGGTAGCGAACATAGGCGGCAGGGACATGCTTGGCAGAGTCACGACGGACAGCGGTGTCAGAGCGCACAAAATCAATATCACCCAGCGGTAGCGGTTGGTTTGTTTGGAAGCAATTGGGTTTGTAAACATGGATTACCTGTATTTGTTGGAAAACTCTGGATTCTATACACACCAACGCTGGTTAGCAATCCGTGTTTCCCTCTTACGTGCCACTCCTCCTGAAAGCAGGTGAAGGATATAATTATCCTGCTGGACGACCAATCTGATTTTGCGCATAGACAACGGGCTTCAGCCCATTGTTTGACCTATCGAGTCTCGTTTGGTCATCTACTACAATGCGGGCGGGAATAAAGAGCCTATAGATCAAAATCGAATTACTGTAATATATCGTAATGTTGCTTGTTTCTGCTTGTTTATCAGGTATGCGAAAAATAACCCTTTTTCAACGCTTTTCCCTCAATCATCGTTAGGAAAAATGCTCATGCGCTCACTGATTTTGGTACTCTGCTTATTGCTCTTCATACCCATGCTTGTTTCTGCTCAGGATGATCCCGCACTTCCCAAACCTCAGCGTGTCGAATTAACCGCCGCTGATGGCCTCACCCTCATTGGCGATTATTATCCTCTCTCAGAGTCTGAAATGCCGACCGTTTTTCTCCTCCACCAGACAGGCGGAGATCGTCACAGTTGGGACCCTATCATTCCCATCTTTTTGCAAAATGGCTATAACGTGCTCAATCCCGATCAACGCGCACATGGTGAAACCGGTGGAGATCGCGATCTTGCAGCCGCGATTGGCGATGTTCAGGTCTGGATGGATTGGCTGCGTGAACAACCCTCTGTGGATGACAATGCCATTTCGACCATCGGCTCCAGTTGGGGGACGGTCACGGCTTTGGCAGGCTGTGCGGCGGATGCGGCTTGCGTTACGGCTATCGCCATCTCACCCGGTGATTTTCCGCTCCTGAATGATGCCATGTTCGAGTCGATGAGCGAGCGTTCAATCTTATTCATCGTCGGTAAAAAAGATAATGTTCTGTTCGATACGCAAAAGCTCTTTGACCGTACCGTTGGCGAATCGGTCATGTACGTCGCCAACACAGGCTTGCATGGGGTTAGCTTTTTCTCGTCCCGCAGTACCTACAAAATCGATATCACCAATCTTATTTTAGACTGGCTCAAAGACCATCTCCCATGATTGCTGTGTGGACATTTACTTGGCGCTTAGTCCGCGCAGGATAAGCGCCCAGACACTTTCGTAAGCCGCATCAATACCGGGGTCTTTCCACTGCGCCGCATGAGCCGGATTATGGAAGCGCGTCGTAGCATCAAAAACGGCCTGTGCAGCGGCGGCGGGGTCATCAGCAGAGAATTCCCCTCGCGTGATGCCATCTGCGATAATCTCCGTAAGCTGTGCCCTGAGCCTTTCAGTATGCGCCTTGATTACCTCGCGCGATTCTTCCGCCAGTTCGACGTAATTGGCGAACATTTCCGGGTCATCGGAACCGCGCTTTTGCTTGGCGGTGATAAGGGAATCCAGCCATCGTCGTAGCCGTTCCGGGGCGGGGCGATCTTCATTGACAATCCCCACCAGCGGCTCGACTAATCGCATGAGCCACTCTTCAGCGACAGCTTCCCGCAGCGCGGCTTTGCTGGGAAAATGGCGGTAGACGCTGCCGTGACTGACCCCCAGTGCACGTGCCACATCCACCACTGTCGCCTTTTCCGGGCCATAGCGCCGCAGGACATCTTCTGCGGCTTCCAAAATCCGTTCACGGGTTAATACAGGTTCGTTCAAATTTCAGCGTTCACTATCCAGATGTGCCATTGCGTTAGCATTATACCGCTCACCAGCCGCAGCGCCACGTGGAATCGCCTGTTCAATCTGGGCCAGATCACCCGCGCTCAGGGAAATATCCAACGCACCGAGGGCTTCTGTTAGCCGTTCGCGTGTCCGCGCCCCAATCAACGGCACAATATCTTCTCCGCGTGAAAGCACCCACGCAATCGCGATTTGCGCCACACTCATGCCTTTCGCATCAGCAATCCGCCGCAGCGCCTCGACCAGTTCCAGATTATGATCGAGATTTTCGCCCTGGAAACGTGGGCTGGCATTGCGGAAATCGTGGGGAGTGCTTGCCCGTTCCTTTGACCAGTGTCCGCTGATTAGTCCCCGCGACAGCACCCCATAGGCTGTAATCCCGACTCCCAGTTCGCGGCAGGTCGGCAGAATGCTGTCCTCAATCCCGCGTGAGATGAGCGAGTATTCAATCTGCAAATCCACAATCGGATGCACCGCATGAGCGCGGCGTATAGTAGCAGCACCTACTTCCGAGAGGCCGATATGTCGGACATATCCCGCCTTAACCATATCGGCTATCGCGCCAATCGTATCCTCAATCGGAACGGCTGGATCAAGCCGCGCTGGACGGTATATATCGACATAATCTGTCCCCAGACGACGCAGCGAATACGCCAGAAAATTCTTCACGGCAGCCGGACGACCATCATTGCCGTTGATATTGTTTTGGACATCACGCATCACCCCGAATTTCACGCTGATCGCCACCTCATCGCGACGGTGTTCCTTCAGCGCTTCACGAATCAGCAGTTCGTTGTGACCCATGCCGTAAAAATCGCCCGTATCGAGCAGGTTGATTCCCGCTTCAATTGCCGCGTGAATCGTCGCGATGCTTTCGGCTTCATCAGCGTGGCCATACACGCCTGACATCGCCATGCAGCCCAGACCGAGCGCGGAGACTTCAATCCCATTCGAACCTAATGACCGTGTAATCATGATTTTCTCCCATCCTATACCGATAGGAGTATCATAATGTATCAAATGACAAAAATCAATATTTGTCATTTGATTGCGTAATGGAGAATCTCGACCACCCAATGTCATTGCGATGGGTGCCAATCCTATGAAATGGTTGAACATAGGTGTCGGCAAAAGTCTCGACGTAAGGTAATATCACCTTCAAAAAAGGGGGAATATTGTGGATAAAAAACCAAAGAACTTTTTACCCTGGACGGGTCTTTTCCCGTACACTGATTCAGACGGAAAAACGGAGCGAGGCAAAACGCTTTGGGATTGGTTGAGTTTGCTTATTGTTCCGGTTTTAATCGGTGGTGGCCTGACGGTGTTTAATCAGATAAGCCATGACAACGAAGTCATCGCCGCAGACCAAAAGGCGCAGGTTGACCGCGATATTGCGCTGGATGCCAGCAGGGAAACCACTTTGCAGAATTATCTTGATCGGATGAATGACCTCGTGTTATCCGACAATCTCGGTCAGGATGGCGCGAAACCGGGGGCGGCTGCTGTTGCAAAGACGCTCACCTTCACCACCATGCGCCGGATTGATGTTGAGCGCAGAGCTATCGTTCTGCGTTTTATCTATGACGCACAGCTTGTTTCAAAAGATCACGCAGTTATTCTACTGAATGGTACGGATTTAAAAGATGCTAATCTGAGTGGCGCAGTCCTCAGTTTCGCCAACCTGAGCGGTGTGGATTTGAGCGGTGGCAAGACCGACTTGAGTGATGCAGACCTGAGCAGTACAAACCTGTACCGCACGAACCTGAGTGGGGCAAAGTTAACCAATACAAATCTGAGCGGTGCAAATCTGTTCCGTGCAGACCTGAGTGGGGCAGACCTGAGCGGCGCGAATCTACTCGGCGCGAATACATTCCATACAGCCATGAGTAAACTCACGAAATTCGACGAAAATACCATTCTGCCGGACGGAAAACAGTGGTCATCTGACACGGACTTGACCCAATATGACATCGTGTTTAGTGAGACGCCGTGACCTGTAGACGATAGATAAAAAACTGCCGCATTATCGAATGTTGATAGTGCGGCAGTTTTGCTCCACGATGTCACTGAAACTCAGGAATTACCAAGTTCCTCTTCGATGATGCGACGAATACGATCTGCGGGAATATCGGCCTGATCGGTTTTGGAATAAATGGTCAAAAGATAAGTTGTAGTTATGGTTCTGATGTAGTAGATGACCCGGAATCCGCCGCTCTTGCCGCGTTTTGCGCTCGTATTAGGTAGACGCACCTTATAAACAATGTGGCCTACGCCTTGGATACGATCACCAGGAGTTTCCCCCGCTTGCAGGTTTTTAATAAGCGGCTTCAAATCCTCGTAGAGATTTTTGTAGCGTTTATGCAGCTTTTCTGTATCGTGCTCAAAGCGGGGTAGAACGATGACAGTGACTTTATCAGTCATGCTCGTTCAACCACTCGTCTACAGGACGACCTTTCCCTTCTCGAAATTCCTGCAACGCTTCGCGTAGACTATCTTCAGGGTCAGGTAAATCTTCTTCAATCAGTGCTTCGAGATACGCTTGAATACTTTCGAATCCGCGTTCCTGAGCCTGTTCGAAAAGCTTTTTCTCGTCGTATTCAAAATAGATTTGGTCGGTCATTGACTTTTCTCCTGATAGGACAAAGCCAGAAAGGGAAAGGGGACTAGCTTATGCTGTCCCCTCTGTGTTCTCAACGTCTTGGCGGTAAAGATTCTTACGCTACCGTCACGTCCTCACACAGATACACATCCTGAATCGCGTTGAGCAGCGCCGCGCCTTCTGCCATCGGACGCTGGAAAGCCTTACGTCCGCTGATCAGACCCATGCCGCCCGCGCGTTTGTTGATGACCGCTGTCTTGACTGCTTCGGTCAGGTCGCTCTCGCCGCTGCTTGCGCCGCCGGAGTTAATCAGACCGCAGCGTCCCATATACCCATTCACCACCTGATAGCGCGTCAGGTCAATCAGGTTATCGTTGGTCAGCTTGGTATAGATGCGTTCATCCAGCTTGCCGTAGGATGAGCCGCCCGTGTTCAGCGCCTTGAAGCCGCCGTTCTGGGTCGGCAGTTTTTGCTTCACGATGTCCGCCTGAATCGTCACGCCCAGGTGATTCGCCTGTCCGGTCAGGTCAGCCGATGTTTCATGGTTCACGCCGTTCACTTTGAAGCCCGGATTGCGGGTATAGCACCACAGAATGGTCGCCAGACCCAGTTCATGCGCATAAGCAAAAGCCTGCGCCACATCCACCAATTGACGAGCGCTTTCGTCCGAGCCGAAATACACCGTCGCGCCCACCGCTACCGCGCCCATATTCCAGGCTTCCTTGATCGTCCCGAACATGATCTGGTCGAACTTGTTAGGGTAGGTCAGCAGTTCGTTGTGGTTGATTTTCACCATAAACGGGATACGATGCGCATATTTCCGCGCCACAGCACCGAGTACACCGAAGGTCGATGCTACCGCGTTACAGCCGCCCTCAATCGCCAGCTTGACGATATTTTCCGGGTCGAAGTAAATCGGATTTTTGGCGAACGACGCACCAGCGCTGTGTTCGATGCCCTGGTCAACCGGCAGAATCGAGAGATAGCCCGTGCCAGCCAGCCGTCCATGATCGAACATCTGCTGCAAACTGCGTAAAACCTGCGGTGTGCGATCCGAATCCCGCCACACTTCATTGACGAAATTCGGCCCCGGCACATAAAGCTGATCTTTGCTGATCGTCTGGCTGGTGTAACTCAGCAGCGAATCGGCTTCACTGCCGAGGAGTTCGTGAATCCGGTCAATCATCAGATTTTCAGGGGTTGTAGCAACCATTGGTTGATTTCCTTTCAATTGGATACATACAATTCGGAGATATTTCCCAATGATACCACGACCATTTCATACCCGCGCCTTGCGAATTGCACGAATTAACCATGCTTTCCCTCGTATGTTGCCACCTTTATTGCACCGTAAACGCGCATGTACCCGTTTGTTCAACAGTGCTGCTGTCCGGGCCAAAAGTGTCATACCCGTCGCTGATCTGTCGATTCCAGGTGACGCGATAATGGATGGTATGCTCACCCGCTGCCAGCGGCCCTGTATACAGCCGGTAATAAACTGTCCAGTCGTTATCATTCACCGGGTCGCGGTGGATAGCATCCGGGAACACACTATAGATGTCTTGCGGTTTCCCATCCAGCGTGATCTCATAATAGGCCGCGTAGGTATGGTCAAGCACCTGTTGCAGCGTTTTGGCATACCAGCTCCAGGTAATAGCAATCGATTGGTCAGATTTCGGTGTAAGCGGTTTTCCCGGCAGGCTGTCGCAGTATGCCACGATGCCTACTGCCCCGGAGTCCAGTGATCCATCCAGTCCCCGTCGCAGCGAAATAATACCGCCCCGATCCACCGCCGCGAATTGTGTCCCGTTAGGCGAGACTGCCATCGGCACAGCCGGTACAGTATCACCACCACCCCCACCGCCGTTGGATGTGGCTGCCATCTGCGAAGTTCCGCGTAAGAGGCCATCTTCCGCACGGAAAATGTACGTTTTGCGTGCGTAGTTGCCTGCGAAATCAGTGGAGAACAGCCAATTTCCGTCTGTGCTGTATCCCGCGCTGGCAAGACTTCCGTTCCCACGAATGACATACAGCGGTTCACTGGGCTTGTTGACCGCCCACACATTCACCGAACCGCCTGCCGCTGCGATGCGCTTGCTGTCCGGGCTGAACGCCAGACTCACCGCCCCGCCCAGATAACCATTTTCCAGCGCTTTCGCCTCGCCGTGATTTTTCATGTCCCACAGGAATAGATACTGGTTATCGAACCCACCGCTGTAATCGTAAGTGAATCCCGCCGCCAGCCAGCGCCCATCCGGCGAAAACGTCATCGAAGTAAGACTCTGTGGCACAGTCCCTTTCAGTGGAGTTAGAACGGTACTGCCAGCCAGCGCTTCTTGCAATGTGGCGACAGATACGCCATCTGCATTCCCAACGGCAAGAAGTTGACCATCCGGGCTGACCGCGAACGTGGAAATCGGAACGCCGAAATCCACATCATTCAGCCGTTTTCCCGCTTTCAAATCCCAGACTCCGATTTTGTTATCCGATGTGTTCGCCAGCAGACGACCATCCGGCGTATAGACCAGCTTGTCTGCCCAACCCGCGCCCATGTCAAAGGTTTGCTCAATCGAGCCTGTTGCCGCGTTTACGATGCGGATGCTGTTCGCCGCGCTAAATGCCAGTTGTCCTCCATCCGGACTGAACGCTACATCCTGTATGTCATTTCCCAGATTCGGCAGTTGGACATTTTGCGTCGATAGATCGCTGATCTTCAGTCGAATCACCTGTGTGCTGTTGGTTTCGTAGAAAAAGGTGTCCGCATCTGTAAAAATTGCTTCAGCACCAATATAAGCAGGGGGCGCACTGTCGATACTTGCAGCTTTGCCCTCCAGGTCGATAATTGTCAGGCCGTTTCCCGTGATATAGGCCAGATGATGGTCGCTCTGAACCAGTTGGTCAACATAGCCGCCCGACTCAATCGACCGAATCTGTGCCCCACTGCGGTCAAATTGATCCAGCCCCAGACTTCCGAGGATGAAAATTCCGCCATCATTAACGGCAAAATCGCGCACCACGATGTCAGCCGTTTGCAGTGCCGTTTCCTGCGTACTCACCAGATCGCGCAGTACAGGCTGTCCCGTCGGATTGATATAAACCAGCCATGTGCCTGAAAGTCGATAATTGCTTTCTTGCTGGATAGGCAGGGTAGTTGATGTTCCCGTCGCCAGATCGACCACCACAATGCCATCTTTTGTTGGTACAACCGCGTAGTGACCATCAGATGTGAACTGACTCGACGTGATGAGCCGTTCCAGATGAGTGATGACCCGTTCGCTGGCGACATCAATAAGATCCAGTGTTTGCTGGTTCATATCCATAATGCTGATGATGCTGCCATCCGCACTCAGAGCATTATCGAGGCTGTAGGATAATTTTGTCAGAATGGGAGCGGACAGTTCGTGGTCATCGTGTGTAAAGCCTTCTGCGCCGGGGCGGTAATGCTGGATGACGACCCGATTTTGGTTGGGACGGCTGTCAACCACCAACGCCCCATCCTCGGTAAATACAACCGATGGCGCGAATCCGTCTAGCCCGGTCAACTGCTTATGAATCACGTCATACAGGTAATACGTTTGGGGGAATTGTGTCCCGGTGGGGATGAATATCAGGCTGTCATCGGCGTTGAAAATTGGTGGACGAGCTGCCGCCGTCAGTGGGATAGAATCGACTTTCTGACCCGTTGCTGTATCCCATAGTAGCACTGTCAAATCCGGGCTGGCGGTAGCGACGATGCGGCTGTCATGGCTGAAGCTGGCATACCATACCATGTCGTAATGCCCGACCAGATGAATCGGCGCTTTGTCCAACTGTGTCGCATCTTGCAGATAGGCACCAGTCGTTGTCATCACCACCAGCCAGTGACCATCCGGCGAAGCGCTCAACCCGGTCACAACACCGCTTCCTAAAACGATGGATGATGAACCGTTTTGAGCATGTACCACCAGTGCGAAACTGAGTAGTGCCCATAGTAGCCCAAATTGAATTAGCCGCTTAAGAATCATCATTTTCCCCTCAAGAATGTGTTGTTATATCCACATTCTAGGCAGGGGCAAAAAATACAGCAACAGGAGTCACCCTACGCCATGACTACGGTTTGATCTCGATATTTCCCATGATCTCAATCGAGCGCATCATTGCATCCAGTAGCGCCAGTCGTGGCTGGAACGCATCTGGCTCCAGCGCATCCAGTGCCGTGTTGACCGACTGAAGATAGTCCGCATAGCCAGCCTCGGCTCCATTGCGATCGGCTGGCAGATCAGGCAAGTGTGGTATTTCAATAGTAACCGCTACCGGGAACATCGCAGCAATATAATACGCTCCATCCCCGCTCAAACCTTCAAGAAAATACTTGAAATTTCCTGGCACAGGGACATACCGATCCCCTTTTAACCCGCGTGGGTCAGGGTACCCAATCCAGCGCTGACCCGCCCCGCCCAGCAGTGGCAAATATGCCAGATAAGGCGCATCCTGCACATCAACGGTTTGTATAAAGGTCATGAAGGTATCGGCTGAAAAGGGGGGATTATCAATGAGGGATTGAAGCATCCCGATTTCCGGACGCTGGTTCACGATGTCTGTACGTGGAGCGATGATAAATCCACCTTCAGGGGGGATAGCCTGCCAGTAGCCTTGATACGGTGATGGGTGATGAATGGGTTGGTCTTCTTCCAGCGTAAAAAGGCGGTGAGCCGGGTCATCGAAACCATCACCATGATTTGTTTCGTAATCCCGGTAATCCAGCGCATTTCCGATTTGTGGACTCATACCAAGTCGGATACCACCGTCCTCAAAGCGGGTCATCTCCACTTTGCTCAACCAGACCGCGCTGCCATCTGTTGGTGCTTCGGCTGTCCATCCGACCTGCCGGTCATATTCCACCCGCCACCACGTATAGCCATCAGCGCATTCTGACTCACCCCACACGGTCACATACTCACCCTCTGGCACAGACTCCACAATCGTTGCGTTGATGGTTGGTCTTTCCCGAACATTCTGCGCCTGACCGGGATTGACCACCAGCACATCCCCGCGCTGAAAATCTGCCCTATCACATTGAAAGGCGCTCACCTCAACCGCATTACTCAGACTTAGCCCGACGAGTATCAACAGCAGGTGTCGCGCAAACCTTATCCGCATGAAGTTACCATTCTTAGAATTGCAGGTTGATGTTTCCGCTGATTTTCAATGACCGGGTGATAGCATCCAGCAGGGCAAGGCGCGGCGTAAAAGCTGTTGCAGGCAAATCGTCTAGCGCGGCATTCACGCTGTCCCTGTATGCCTGGTACAGCCGTTGCGCTTCTTCATACGATGGATTCTGCGCGTTAACAGGTGGCAGCGTGGGCATGACCGGGAAATCCGGCAGTGTCATGTCGATTTGCAGCGGAAAATAGGCGTTCACATAATAAGCGCCATCCGTCGTAAACGCCGTGAATGAATAACCACCAAATGGCTGCATGGGGAAATATTTCCCCGGTGCGCCGCCCGCGTTTTCTTCTGCAAATCCTACCGCGCGCCATCCCGTCCCACCGTCCATCTGCATGAATGCTTGCTGCGGGATGACAGTGCCATCTGTATCAGATGTAAACAGCATAAGTGCGTCGGGCGTGAGTGTTATTTCTGTAAATCGTCGCTGAACCTGATCTAAATTCAGTTCAGCATCCACATCTTTCGCGCGGGGATAAATGTTGATACTAGGCTGCGCATTCAGGTAATCAGGGCGTTCACTCGTGCTGATAATATAAGTTTTCAGCGTAAGCGTCCGTTTGGGAGGAATGTAGTTGGCAATATGTGCCTGCCAGTCGGAATCCTGCACATCAATTCCGCTTGACAGAAAAAATGGGTAGGCGAACTGAACCCCATCCTGCGCGTATGGCTCCATGTCCACTCTGCTCAACCAGACCGCGCTGGTATCAGGTGGCGCTTCGGCTGTCCATCCGATCTGTCGGTCATATTCCACCCGCCACCATGCATAACCATCCGCGCATTCCGGACCGCGTTGGGATTCACCACCACCACATCCCCACGCTGAAATTTGCTCGCTTTGCAGTCGGCCTGAGCATAAATAATTCCTCTGACACTCACCAGAATAATCACGAACGTTATCAGCCGTCGCATTTTTTCAGCCTCTCACCCGCATAATCTTAGGGACGAAGCACTGCTTCGCCCATTGAGTCTACAATCTCAACAGTAGTTCAGTTCATCTCATCGCCCCGCCAGCCGCTTGACCAGCGCCGCCGCTTCTTCCATCCGTGCATCTGGAATCACATAGTATGAGAAGCCGTATTGCTCCCGCCGCGCCACCATCTGCTGCGCGATTTCGTCCATCGTCCCGATAAACACTGATGGCATCTCCAGTACATCTTCTACCCGGATTCCCTGCCAGCCGCGTTTGGCGATCATCGCTTCCGCCTCTTTCCGCCGGTCATCACGAATGACGAGCTGTGGGATCAGACTCAATTCGATCTGTTCGAATCGTTCACCCGCGCCTTCCCGTATCCACGCGAGCTTCTGCCGCACCGATTCTGCCAGCCGTTCAGTAGGGTCATCGGAGAGTGTCCCGCTCGCAACCGATGTCGTCAGCAGCCCAACAATATCCGCCTCACGCCCCGCCAGCATCAGCATCCGCTTCTGTCCCGCGCCGATCAGCAGTGGAGGGCGATGCGCAGGCTTCGGAAACCCATTCAACGCCTGCACCTGATAATGTGCGCCAGAAAAGTTGAGGGTCGCTTCAGCCCACAATCCCTTGATGACCTGAATCGCTTCTTCCAGTCGGCTGATGCGTACCCTCGCCGTGTCGAACGCCATCCCAGCCTGCTCATACTCATTCCGCAGCCAACCTGCGCCCAGCCCTAACTCGAATCGTCCACCGCTCAGATAATCCAGAGTAGCCGCCTCTTTCGCCAGCATGACCGGATGGCGATAATCATTGTCGATCACCAGAGTACCCACCCGCAGGCGAGTCGTTGCGCTTGCCGCCGCCATCATCGCCACCAGTGGCGCGAATTGGTCACCGAAGAAATCTGGCACAAAATGGTCGCGCATCAAAAATGTCGCGTAACCGAGCGCTTCCACGCGCTGCACATGTGCCAGCCAGTCCTCGCGCGGCTTCATGATCTCGTTGATAACACCAAACCGAAACGGGTGAGGGGATTGCATCGCTTTTTACTCCTGATGATGAACCGCATCAGTGTACGCGCCGCACCATCCCCATTTCTATCCGAATCATGCTTTGTCATTACAACTTATGCAGTGTTTCCCGTACAGGAAGCACTCAAGCATTCAATCTGAAAATATATCTTCCTCTCGGTGTCCTCGGATTCTCATTGTTCAATTTGCTTTATCCCCGTACACCGCCACTTCTCGCGCACCCGTATTCCCGCCGCTGCTCGACACCACATCGAAGCGCAGACTCGTCGCCACAAAATCCACATCGAACGAGTATGCTTTTTCCGCGTCATCTACCTTGAACGGCCCGTATACCTCACCCGTATCCGTTGTCACCGTGAATTCAAAAATCTCGGATGTTTTATCACTCATCACCCGTGACCAGAATTCAATCCGTTTCACATGCGATTTTTGTGCCAATTGCACCTCGAACCAGGCATTATCCCCATCGCCGTTGCTTGCCCACGCCGTGTTATTGTTGCCATCGAAAGCATTCAGCAGCCCCCATGAACCATTATTCGGCTGACCGCCAAAATTGCTGCTCACACCGACGATTTGTGCCCCACGCTCTGGCGAAAGCAGATTTTCCACCGTCGCGGTACTTTGCGGCAGTGTGCGGAAGGAAGCAATTTCACTCACGTACAGCGTACCATCCTCGCCCGACCCCTGCACCCGATAGAAATATTCGGTATCCGCTTCCAGATTCAGCAGCAGCGGATTGTGTTCCACAATCGCCCCGCCATTCATGTTCGTATCGACTGCCGCATGACCGAAATCGGTTGTCGTCCCATAAACCACTGTACAGGCCAGCGGCACTTTCCCGATGAAATTCAGCCGCGCCGAATCGCTGGTGATGTCCAGAATTTGTGCCGCCGATTCAGTCACATCTTCCAGTGGACGAATGCTCACCGAACGTTGATTGAGCAGGGTGAGCGTCTCGGTCTCGGTATCCTGTGCCGCCAGCGGAAGAATCACGATTCCCGCCAGCACGAATAGAATCAATACATAAATGTGTTTCATAAGGATTCCCTTTCATCAATTACCACTGAGTAGACGAATGGAGACCTATTTTACCCCTCAAATCCTGAATCTCTCGGTGTCCTCGGATACTCGGCGGTTCAAATTTTTCTTGATGGGAATCTCAAAAGCCTATCATTGTGCCCAACACGGATTGCCTTCCCCCCGATTCGCCGGGTAATCCAGCGAGTCCGAAACCATCAGGGAAACGCTGACATTCCGCACATCGCTTGGAAAACCACCTAAGCCCAGAATGTAATCCGTCAGACCCGGACGCGGACACACCCGCAAAGTTCCGCTGGATTCGACCTGAATAATCGGATGCGAAGGATCATCAAATGAATAGGTTTGCAGATAAAATTGCCGTCCATCGTTATCCAGATGCCAGCTTAATTCCGCCCAATCGCCCGGTGTGACTGTGTACGTGTCCGGTATGTCACTGGCTGGAGCATTCGCTGTGAAATATTCACCCGGTTTCAGTGCAGGGATATTTGCAAATGCTTGTGCGGTATAGGTTAAATACGGGACACGACCACTGCAACTCGCGGGTGAATAATGGTCAACATAGAGTTCGAACCATGCTCCATAAATATTATCATCGGGCAGCTTCACACTCATCGAATAATTGGCCTCCAACGGCCCATAGACTTCAGAGGGCTGATGATAAATTTTCCCGCACCCGGATGTGCCCGCCTCATGCATCTCAACCCAAACCTGTGATGCACCCGGAGCATTCCAGCGCAGGATTACGGTTCGGTTGCTCAGGAGGTCAGTGGTATCCGCCTCAAAATAGAATCCCAGAGTATGAGGGTCATATGCCACAATATCCGGTTGTGCTGCCGCAGTCGTTGGCACAGGAGTCAGCATCGCCGGAGCGCTCACACCCGGATACGCATGACCCGCCGCCTCGACTTTGGGGACAGCCGTCGTCAGCGGAGCGGTATCATTCACCGGCAGCGTAATCTGACGGGTATCTATCGTCTCATCCGTTTCCACATCCACCAGCCGCATTTGCAGCACCACAGCCCCATCGCTGACCGCCTGCGGACTGATGACCCCTTTCCCTGCCGAGGGAATCCACAGCGATTGGCGCGGCAGTTCTACCGATTCGATCTGTCCACCCGGTAAAACTTGCTCGAATACCGCATTCGTTGTAGGCCAGCGCTGCTCAATCGACCACTGAATCGGGATAAACACCGTATTATTGGAAAGCTGCCCCGCGTTAATCTCGCTGACCACAGCCGTGAAGTCCTTGATGTGCGGACGTTCATTCGGTTCCGGTAATTTGTAGCGTATCTGAAGGAATGATGCCGCCACAATCACGCCCTGTTGATTAACCACTGATAATCGATAAGTCGGCAGTCCGAAATCCTGTGGATGTGCGATCACAATCCGGTCAGACTTTTTCGCGTCGAATTTTTCCCCGACCACGCCCCATTGTTCATTTACCCACGCTTCCATGCGCAGATAATAATCATCCGTCATCCCGACCACGTTCCAGCTAAAATTCGCCGCTGCGATTCCCGCCTCGACCTCGGCATAATCCATCGTAGGCGTATCGGCTTTGAAATATACAATCGCCGGGATCGAAATCGTTTGCGCCTGAGCGGACAGGCTGGTGAGGAACAGTAAAAGACACAACAGCAAAAGGCGTTTCGCAAGCATATCATGGCTCCAATATCTTTCCCTTACACTTTATCTGGAACGAGGAGCTTTTGCCTGACGTATCAAATACGCTCTACCGCCGCTTTAGCCCAGCGCGGCGGCGAATTCACCGGCTGTAGAAAAGCGCTCGTCTGGTTTTTTCGCCATCGCCTGCATGACAGCATGAGCGGCTTCTCGTGTCACACTTTCGGTCACATCGCGTGGATCGGGTGGCGGTTGCTGCAAATGCGCGAACATCACTTGCGCCGCGCTGCCTTTGAAAGGACATACGCCCGTTAGCATTTCATAGGCCATCACCCCCAGCGCATACACATCCGCTCGGCGATCGACTTCCCGCGCGGACATAATTTGTTCGGGAGCCATATAGTCAATCGTGCCGATTGCGCCTGTCCCAGTCAGACCCGTTTGCGCCTCCCGGATTTTCGCCACCCCGAAATCCATTAGTACCGCGTCCCATGTTTCTCCATCTTTGCTTTTCCGCAGCATCACATTCGACGGTTTAATATCCCGGTGAACCAATCCTCGCCCATGAGCATAGTCCAATGCCGCCGCCAATCCTTTCAAAATATCGTGGGTATCATCCAGCGATAGCGCTCCCTCGTGTTTGATTTTCTTGCCGAGTTCGTCGCCCTCAAGATATTCCATCGCTAAATAGGCAACGCCGTCGCTCGTCCCTGACGCGAACATTTTGACGATGTTGGGATGATGCAGCGCTGTAAGGGCTTGTCCTTCGCGCTCAAACCGTTGGCGAAAGTGTTCTTCTTGTGCCAGATTATCCGGCAGGATTTTCAGCGCAACGGTCTGTCCATTGCCTTGTGCTTTATACACCTCGCCCATCCCGCCTTTGCCGATCACATCCAGCACCTCGTAGTTACCTATTTTGCGCCCGGACAACGCCCCCGGGTTTTTGATGTCAGGTGATTTTTGCGCTTGGGCAAGTTGATTCAGATCAAAGTTCAGTCCGTAAATGCGTCGGTCTACGAAACGCTGCGCCCGCTTTCGCGAGGGGTTAAATAACGCTCCTGCTACAACTGCCGCGATAATGACTCCGACGAGCGTGCCCTGACCGGGCACAATTGCAGCGACCAGCGCGATAATCCCACCAAACACGACCGCCATTAACAGTGTTACTGATCCATAGACCAGTGATCGATTGATAACGATGTCCACATTCCATAAGCCGTATCGAATGATAGACAAGCTGATGGTGGCAAGTGGTATAAAGACGACAGAAATATAATACAATGACATACCAATTAAGATTGCCAGCAGACTGGAGCGAGAATAAATCACATCTTGTACCGACATCAGTGGGAATCTTAGCGATGGGAAAAATAACTGCGATGCTAATAAAACAATATTACCTGCAAGAGCCATGCCGAAACCAAGAACAACCCACTTGGTTTGCTGACGCTGAACTGGCATTGAGACGCGCCTGAATCGGTAAATTTGGGCAGCCATCCCTGAAAGCATGATGCAGGTAATCGTACCCATCAGGAAGATAACATCCCCTAGAGCGAGTGAAGTATTTTCCCAGGATAATTCAGCCGCGACGGGAGTTGCAGCGATGCAGACCAGCACCGCCACTGGAATCAGCCAGCGCATCCACCGAGGGATAACACGCCCATCCGGAAAAACCCATAGCAGAACCATGAACAGGAAATATCCAGTCAACCTGAAGCTGGTGCCGAGCAGGGGATTTAGGTCTGTAGTAGCGGGAGTCACAGAAGTACCCACAATGATCATTGATATGGAAAGTAGAAGTGCCATCCAGTCATCGGGGCGCTTTAGAAAAATGAAAATACCCACTGCTGTTGCTGCAATAATCACAAGTACGAATAGAGCGGTGAAGCACGTGGCGAAGAAGTCTCTGGTTAGGCCGAGTTCGGTCAGAGCTGTTTGGTAACCCAGCCCCCAGCGTTGCGAATCGCGCAGGTAGAGGAATTCGTTCGGCAGGGCAGCCACGAAAACGCTGATGAGGACGAGCGCAGTGACTATCCAGATTAGGCGCAGAATACGCAGGATGCGGGGATTGGAAATATGGGTGCTGGTTGTGGTCGTTGAACCGATGAACTCATCCGGCGTGGCGGTCATAAGGTTCGAGCCTGTCTCAGTTGGATTGTAAGAGTGATTTTAGCCTGATATTCGGAAATGCGATAATCGGCTATCCGAGTGCCGACGCGAATTCACCCGCCGTTGCGAAGCGCTCCTCTGGTTTCTTTGCCATCGCCTGCATCACCGCACGAGCCATTTCACGGGGCACATTTTCTCGAACATCACGCGGATCGGGAGGCGGTTGCTGCAAATGCGCGAATAGGATTTGCGCGGCGCTCCCCTTGAACGGACGCTCCCCGGTCAGCATCTCGTAGACCATTGCTCCCAGCGCATAAATATCCGCTCGCTGGTCGACTTCTCGCGCCGCTGTAATCTGCTCAGGAGCCATATAATCAATCGTCCCAATAGCGCCCGTCCCGGTCAAGCCAGTTTGCGCTTCTTTCATCTTCGCCACGCCGAAATCCATCAGCACCGCATCCCACGTTTCGCCATCACTGCTTTTGCGAATCATCACATTCGATGGCTTAATATCGCGGTGAACCAATCCCTGCTCATGAGCATAATCCAATGCATCTGCCAATCCGCGCAGGATGTCACTCGTATCCTCCATCGAAAGCGCCCCTTCGCTTTTGATCTTCCGTCCTAACTCCTGCCCGTCGACATATTCCATCGCCAGATACGCGATGCCATCACTCGCGCCCGAACCGTAAATCTTGACGATATTCGGATGATGCAGTCCCGTAAGTGCCTGACCTTCCCGCTCGAATCGCTTGCGGAAGTCCTCCTGAACTGCCAGATCATCGGGCAGAATTTTCAGTGCGAATGTTTTCCCGTTCGACTGTCCCTTATAAACTTCCCCCATCCCGCCTTTGCCGATCACATCCAGCACTTCATACTCGCCTAGTTTTCGCCCGGAAAGTGCCCCCGGATTCTGGATGTCCGGCAGCTTTTGCGCCGCAGCCAGTTGATTGAGATCGAAATTCAGGTGATAGATGTGACGGTCTACCAGGTTTTGTACCATGTGCCGCGCCGGATTAAAAGCCAATGCCGCGATGATGACCGAAATTACCAGCGAGATGCCGATTTGCTGGCTGCCCATTACCGTCTGCACCACCAGCGAAACGACGAAAAACACCACCAGAATCAACCCTAAAATTACGCTGTAAACCAGTGAGCGGTTGACCATCAGGTCAATATCCCACAGACGGTAATGTAAAATCGCAAAGGCCAGCGAGAGCGGGAACGCGATCAACCCGAATGACACCACCGCTGTATACAGTTCAAACACGACTTTCGCACCGGGATCAGTCGCCACCTGCGGGAAAATCACCGGCACGAAAAACGAGGTCACATACACAACTGCCGATATAAAGCCGCCCATAGCGGGCCATTTGGTCTGCTGGCGCTGCGCGGGGGTCATCGTATGGCGGAATTTCCATACCATGCTGATACCTGCGCCAATGATCTCAGAAACGATCAGGAGCGCCAATACGAGCGGCGACCAGTGAATCGGATGAAAGGCGTTGTCGGGAGCCAGGTTATACAGGGAAGCCAGGGTAATTTGCAGGATTATGGGGATATACAGCCAGCGGAATGCCACTTTGCCATCTGGAAACAGGACGAAAATCACCTCAATCAGCGACCAGCCGATCAGCGATGTGATAACGCCAATCGCTCCTGTCAGCGGAGTCGTGTATTCAAGATAGGCTTCGGTAGAAATCGATAGAAACGCCGAACTGAAGGTCATCAGAAATACGGCTGTCAGCAAGCTCATGCGATCATCCGAACGCCGCAGCAGGATAAATCCGCCTACCACCAGCCCGATTATTCCAAAAATAACCCGCAGTCCGACAATAATCGCGGTATAGAGAGTCAGTGATACGCCAACCTGTTCCAGCCCAATCTGGGTTTCCGGCGGGAGATTCTGCGCAACTTGCAAAGCGGCTGAATTAACCGAAACGAAACTGACCAGACTCAACAGACCGATAACAATCACTACAATTCGCGCAGCCAGCAGCACGGTTGGATTGCTGATGCGCGTCAGAGTCGTATGGTCGCCAGTAGCAGAGGCACTCATGGTGTTTTGCCCGAATATTGACTCAATTGTGATAACAGGATGTCACCTATTATAGTGTGCTGTCCTCATTCGTGCTGTTGGAGCATTTCATCCCTATACGTAATTTTTTGCTTTTTAGATTGGATAAGTTGGATTCGGAATAAGGTTTTTGAGGGAGAAACTCGCAGGGGTGACACTGTTAAAGATGGCTGGGACTCTTATAAACGCATTACTTGAGTTTTGCTAACGGGCGAAGCAAGTGTCTTCAAGGCGGGTTAGAGGGTCTTTAGTGCCCTTCCCGCCGCACAACGTAGCCGCATGGTTTCAACCTGCGGCGGCCACTTTTTAGCATCTAGCGGCAATATGCCTTCAGTACCCAATCATGAAAATGACCTCGGCCTTCATACAGGCTTCGATGGACTCTATGAGCTGATCGTGAAATTCCAGAATGGTATCAAGGGTGTCGGGTTCACAGCAAGTTTTCGCCCACTCTGGCGATTCTTGTGCCTGCTTACGGAGTCCCTCACTGCGCTGCTTGATCCAATCAATGACGACAGAACCGGATACACAGAGGAAATCAAATTTCTGCCCGGACGGGAGGGTTAGTTCATGATATTCGGCTACATTGCCATACGGAACGAATAAATTGCCGTATCCATCGAGAAACTGAAAGTAACTGGCTGGCACCCATCCCTGTTGACCCTTCACATTCAGCACCACCTCAGCGTCAGAGCCTTCTATCCACTCGTGCGAGATGTCAGGGAGCATCGCAACTGGGTTATCCCGAAATTCGACCACCTTCCCATCAATTACTTCCCTGAACTTGCTGCAAACAGCCATGTCGATATTGGCGAATTGTTCCAGCAGCGCTAATTTCTCGGCTTCGGTCTCGTTGCCGCTAAGGGGCACATGGGATAACAGGAAAGGCCCATAAGTGATCGTCATGTTCAATCCTCCAATGGGTAGCACTACACTAAATGGTGGGCGCTGTTTTCAGCGCACAATTCTGACCCTGAATTAGTCTTTTCTCCCCTCTCCAGGAGCCTGCGAGTGGGGAGGGGCTGGGGGTGGGGTTGACTTTGACCATAATCCACCACGTATAGCAACCTTACCCTCCAACGGTACTATACCCTCTATAATATACATGTTCCGTTTTTGGCACTTAATCATGCCCGCTGCTCCCCTCCCATAACTAACGCAGAATGGCGGGATTGTCGAAGGAGCAGTTCGCGAACTGCCCTTAAAAACGAACAACGAATTACTAAAAACTAACCACCAACAACCTCCGTAGTACATCCGTCAAGTTTGCCTCTTAGCGCGATAATGTTATACTGAATTAAATTCATTCTGTGATGCGCGATAACTTTAAAAAGCGTGGTGACCGATGCCCGATTTTACATCCCATGAAGCAGCGGCTCATAAAGCCCAATCTCTACCCGTGATGTTGCCCGGAAAAATCACCGGGCGCGATGCAATGCTGGCACAAATTTACGGACAATTAAAAGCCAATAAGCCGGTACTGATCTACGGTTCTTCTGGGATCGGTAAAACCGCTCTTGCTGCCACCCTCGCCAGTGCCTATACCGAACTCCCCGGTGGCGCGGTCTGGTTCAATGTCGATAACACGTCTCTCGAGGAACTCATCGTGCGCGTGGGACGTGCTTATAATGTCACCGAAATCACCGGGACACAGAATCCGCTCGGTATGGTCGGCGCAGCAGCCAGCACTCTCACCAGTCAGAAACCGCTTATCGTGCTGGACGGCAATCATAATCTCGAAGCCACTACGCAGTTCATTACCCGTTGTGGTGCAGGGCTGCCTGTCCTGCTCATTTCCAAGGAAAAGCTGGCAGGCGATTGGAGCGCACAGGAACTCGGCAAGCTGGAATCTGCTCCGGCGATGGCGCTGCTCAAGCAGTTAGCCGGGTTGGAAGGACACGAGGGCGTAGACGATGATCTGGACGAATTAGCTAGTATCCTTGATTACAACCCCTTCGCTATTACCATCGCCGCCGGAACCCTGAAGACCGCTAAACAAACCCCCGCAGACTATTTAACCGCTTTTGAAAAAATTCCCAGCAGCAGCGGTGTCACACCCGAACTGCTGGCTTTGACCATCGGCTTCCGCAGCCTGAACAATGCGCTTCAGGGCATCATCATGATGATGGGTGCGACCTTTGGTATTGGCGCGTCGTCCGAATTACTCAGCACCATAGCCGGAGCGCCACAGGAAACCATCGAACAGGTGATGACCATGTTGGCGCAGGGTCATCTGGTCGAGCGTTTGCAGCGCTACGAAAGTCCGTTTTATCATTTACACGATATTACGGCTTCTTTTGCCACCACCTTGCTCCGCTCCAAAGGCCAGCTCGATATGCTTCAGGGCAAAGTCCGTGACGCGGTGCTGACCTATGTCAAGAAATATGCCGTCAACAGTCCTGCCGCCCATGACAAACTCGCCAACGAGATGGAGATGTTCATGGCGGTGGCTCGCTGGTGTGCCGATCAGGGCGAACGTGATGCCGTTAATCAGATCATCGTCAATCTCATGCAGGCTGGCGATTTTATCAACGAACGCGGCTACGTCTACGAACTGCTCAAACTCCGTCAGATGGCCTCCAGCTTCACCACCGCTTTCCCGGCCTATCCCGCTGCCCCCGCGCCGGAGGATGTTGTGCCGGATGAAGCCGAAGATGAATTTGACGATGACGACGATTTCGACGACGAAGATGAACTCGATGAGGACGATCTTGATTCCGCGCCATCCTTGCTCGATCTGGATGAGGAAGCCGAAGACGATGAAGATGACTCTGAATCAGTCTCTGCGGTAGCGACGGCCTCTGCGCCAGCCCCCACCGACTTAGCCGGATTGCAGACAGCGCTCCGTCAGGCAAAACAGGCCAATGACACCGCTAAACAGGTCGAACTGCTCGGCAAAATTGGCGAATTGGAAGCCAGAGCCGGGATGGATAACGAAGCCATCAACACCTACACCGAAGCGCTTGCCGCCTATGAAAAGCTGGACGAGCCGGAAAATATCCTCGAAACACTCGATATTCTCTCCGCACTGCTGGTCAGAACGGATAATTCCAGCGCGGCGGTGCTTCATGCCACCCGCGCCTCCAGCCTCGCCGATGAACTCATCGACATGGATACCAAGATGCATGTCATGGCGACTCTTGGCGATGCCCGTCAGCAGTTGGGCGAGAGTGATGAAGCCATTACAGCCTATGAAGAAGCCCTCGAAATCGCCCGTAACGAAGGCGATACTCAGAACGAAGGACTGATTCTCTACAAGCTCGGCTATGCTCAGTTGGACAGCGGTCAGTCTGATATTGCCGCTGAAACCTGGGAGCAGGCGCTTAAGCTCTTTAAAGCGCAGAATAAGCGCGATTATGAAGGCCGCGTCCTCGGCGCGTTAGGCACCGCTTACGGCGAACTCAGCCGCTGGACAGAAGCCATCAACTTTCACACCTCCGCGCTTCATATCGCCCGCGAAGTGAAGGATAAAGAAGCCGAAGCGCTTGAACTCGGAAATCTGGGCTATGCCTCTGTGCAGGCCAAGCAGTTGGGTGAAGCAGTTCTGCGTTATCGACAGGCGCTCCATCTGGCTTATGTCGCCAATGATCGCGATAACATTGTCAGCAACATAGTCGATCTGGCGCGTCTGCTCTCGGAAAGTTCACGCCATCTCGATATTGCCGATATGCTCGTCAACGATGCCATCAAGCTCGACCCGACAGATCGTGATGTCCTCAAGCTGAAGGAAAAAGTGACTAGCAGTAAAATGCAGGCCTATGCCGACGATGTGAAAATGCTCGCGGTCAACGGTACTGCCAAAGACTATGCCGCCAACGCCTATAAACTCCTCGAAGCGTAATGAAATTCTCGTAGGGGCGCAGCACTGCTGCGCCCTCTCTGTAACTCGCTCTGCCCTGATAATAATTTTCCTCGGTGTTCTCGGCTGCTGTGCGCAGCCTCCCCGTGGGACGGATTCTCATTGTTCAATTTATATCTTCGGATGTATTAATCTTCCCACGCCCATTATCAGCGTTCCATCCCATCTGACCATCTTCAATCAATTCGCCCAATTCCCCGTCATCCGATAATCGCGCGTATTCAGCTTCACGGCGCTTCGGCTTTTCCGATGGTTCTTCATCCATGAGTCCCTTCCGTACAATTTCTTCTCCAACTTCGCGCATAAAAAATTGCTCACGGATCGCTTTTTCCCCCGCGCCCGATTCGAAGTACAGCGAGGCGATATGGAATAGCAGGACGGCTGTCCATAAAATCGTCGGCAGAATCACGATTGCCCCTGCACCCGGCGCACTGTTAAACAGGACATCGCGCAGTAGGGAATCACTCGCCACAATTCCCCAAACAATCACCATCGTCACCACATAAAAAATCAGGTGCATCACAAAAAAGAGGTTGCGGTAGGTCTTTTTCTGGTGAGCTACCCGCTTTTCGATATTGCGTCGTATGGCTGCATAATCTGGCCTTTGCTCAAACATTGTTGCCTTCCTCTGTCGCTTTACCATGCTGCTTAATACGTAAACCGCTTGTCAGGAGTAGCACTTCCGTTGCCGAGAACTTCCCTTTTTGAGGTTAGATGTTGAGGATTTTGTCTTTGGATTTACAAAAAACTAATAACTAAACACTGAAAACTTTCTCCTCCTAAACCCCTGAATTTTGGGTGAATTTCCTCGTTAATCCAATTTCTTACTGCACGCCTCTTTACCTTTCATATTATGCTACTCATAGAGCTAAAGGATAACGCCTTATGACTTCTGTGCTGCGCCGTCGAGCCAAACCTATAACAGCCTTTGTGTTGATCCTGTTAATTATTGAACTGCTGGATGAAATTGTTTTCGGCGTGCGCGAGGCGGCCTGGCCGCTCATCCGCACCGACCTGAATCTGAACTACATCCAAATCGGTATCATCCTCAGTCTGCCCATTCTCATTGGCAACATCGTTGAACCCGCGCTCGGCATTCTCGGTGATGTCTGGAAGCGCCGCGCCCTCATTGTCGGCGGAGGGCTGGGATTCACGCTCGCGCTGCTGCTGGTCGGTTTCAGCCAGAGTTTTTATCTGCTTCTGTTGGCTTTCATCCTGTTCAATCCATCCTCCGGCGCGTTCGTCAGCCTCTCGCAGGCCGCCCTCATGGATTACCAACCAGAGCGACATGAACAAAATATGGCGCGTTGGTCATTCTCCGGGTCGTTGGGGCAGTTCGTCGGGCCAGTGCTTCTGGGAGTCGTTATTCTCCTAGGGATTGGCTGGCGTTCAATCTATGTCTTGCT
>JBGAGR010000029.1:0-41635 GCA_044226645.1 Aggregatilineales bacterium | reverse complement strand
TGGGTGCAAAAGCGCCGCACTGAGCTGCGACAAACCTACAGTGAAAGCCTCATTAATCTGGCGCGAATAACCGAGCAATCCGGCGACCTGCGAAAAGCGTTAGGGTACTATATCCGCGCTTATGCCACGAACCCCCAACGTGAAGACGTGGCGGGAAACATCATGAAAGTCTATGCGGCGTTGGGCTTCACTGCTGATGCGCTGGCGATTTATGAACGTTTGGAAACTGAACTTATGCATAACCTGAACATATCACCCGCTCAGTGGATACAAAACTTGGCGATGGAAATTCGCACCAAAGCCAACTCAACTGTTTACACCTTGTAGATTAAGGCTTACAGGAGAATTTGTTGAAGGGCAGGCATCACACCTGCCCTTTTTGCTTTATTCACTCGGTTCAGGTTCACCGATTGGGACATCTTCGACCACGATAACGGCTTGATAACTCACCACTCCAGCGACCTGCTCGTTTTCCCGCACCGAAATGATAAAATCGCCACCATTACGACCTCGAATAACTTGTGGGGCACGTCCAAGCCGCATATAGAAGGGCTTGTTGCGGCTGGTCAAGACGATGATATTATCATCCAGCCGACCTATTGCCGCTGCCGCCAGTGCGGTGCTGCTCTTGGGCATTCGCATGGCAATCACACCCTGCCCCGCGCGTCCTTGCACTGGATATTCTGACATTGCCGACACTTTTGCAACACCGTCATTGGTGATCGTCCAGACATACTGATCTGACACAACAACACCTGCTCCAACTACCTGATCGCCACCTTCAGTATTCAATTTAATGCCGCGCATACCGCCAGCCGGAAGTCCGGTAGGCCGTACATCATCCTCGCTGAAGCGAATCGCCTGACCCTGCGCGGTAGTGAGCATTATCTCATTCGCACCACTGGTATACATGACCCATCCTAAACGATCACCTTGCGCGACATTCATCACACCGAATGTATTCGCGCTCATTCCGGGCAAATCCTGTGTTCGTAACCGTTTGACATCTCCCAGCGTGGTAGCCAGGAACAAATAGCCCTGTTCGAGATCAGAGGGCAGACTCAAAACAGCTACAATTTCGCTATCGCTGGGCAAAGGACATAAACTTGAATAAGCATTCCCCTCCGGCGGCTCATGTATCTGCGGTGTTTGATGTACAGGTATAGTAGCACACTGCCCATCCGCCGTGAACAGATAGAGAATATGCGACGTATTGGTTTCCAGGACAAAGCGCGGCGGTTCTTTAACATCCGCTGTCACTTTAGGCGGCGCATTTTCAAAACTGCGCCCCAGTTTTCCATCCACCGTCAGCGTAACCCAGGTGTCTTCGGAAGGCATCAGCAAATCGCTGGCTTCAATCGTCGTCGCCATACTATCAGCAATAATCGTCCGGCGGCGATCTCCATAAGCCTGCTTAATGGTGCCCAGTTCTTCGGCGATGACATCCCGCATTTTCTGTGGACTAGCCAGCAAGCCTTCGAGATACTCGATAAGCTGCATCTTCTCTTTGTACTCATCCTCAATTTTCTTGCGCTCAAGAGCGGCGAGGCGGCGTAACTGCATATCCAGAATAGCCTGCGCCTGTATATCATCAATACCCAGCAATCGCCGCAGGTTGGTACGCGCCACTTCTACCGTCTGCGATTTACGGATGGTAGCGATAACCTCATCCATCGCGTCCAGCGCCTTGAGCAGCCCTGCAAGGATATGCGCTCTTTCACGAGCCTTTGTCAGTTCAAACTCGCTGCGGCGGCGCACGACTTCCAGACGATGATCCAGATAGACCCGTAAGCACTGCTTCAAACTGAGCATACGCGGCTCATTATCCACCAGCGCCAGCATAATGATGCTGAATGTGTCCTGAAGCGGCGTTAGCTTAAACAAGCTGCTCAGGACGGGTGTCGGTTCCGCCCCGCGCTGAAGCTCGATTACCAACCGAAGTCCCTGCCGATCCGACTCATCGCGCATATCAGCGATGCCTTCAATGCGTCCATCGCGCACCAGGTCAGCAATGCGTTCCACCAATGCCGATTTATTGGTCTGGTAAGGCAGTTCGCTTACAATAATACGCGACTTGCCGCGTCCCATGTCCTCGATATGGATTTTCGCCCGCATCGTGACTTTGCCGCGCCCGGTGGCATAGGCCGAAACCAGCGTATCTTCGTCATTATCCAGGCCGTCCTTATGCCGGTAGACGAGACCGCCGGTAGGGAAATCCGGGCCTTTGACGAACTGCATCAAGTCCTGAACGCTAACATCATCGAGGGTTTCCCAATTCTGGAGCATATAAGCTAATGCATCGCAGATTTCGCCCAGGTTGTGTGGCGGAATGTTAGTAGACATACCAACAGCGATGCCGGATGAGCCGTTTACCAGCAGATTGGGGAAACTGGATGGCAGAACGGCTGGCTCACGCAGGCTGCCATCGAAATTATCGTTAAAATCGACGGTGTTTTTATCAATGTCAACCAGCAGTTCTTCACCGATTTGCTCCATACGCGCTTCGGTATAACGCATTGCTGCTGCGCCGTCACCGTCGATACTGCCAAAGTTACCCTGTCCGTCGACCAATTGGTAACGCATGGAAAAATCCTGTGCCAGACGCACCATGGATTCATAGACCGCCGCATCGCCATGCGGGTGATATTTACCCAGCACTTCACCGACGATACGGGCACTCTTTTTATAGGACGAATCCGAACGGATTCCCATATCATACATTGCGTAAAGAATACGACGGTGAACAGGCTTCAACCCATCACGAGCATCAGGCAGCGCGCGCGCTACAATGACGCTCATCGCATAATCGAGATATGCATCACGCATTTCCTGACCAATGTTCACCTGACGAACCAAACCTTCGCTCATATCAATTTCCTGGGTCATGTTTTTCTCAGATGTGCTGCCTCATTCTAGGGGTTCAAGCGTGTGCTGTCAAACGCTGAACATACGTTCTGATTATAGCACAGGATTCCAACCTGCGCTTCCCCTACTTTTCCCAATTTTGCATAGCGGTCAGGCGGTGATTATGGTAGTATGCTCGCTATGACAACAACGAAATCACTCCGCTACCTATTGTTTTGCCTCCTGGTTTTAATGGCCGCATGTGTGCCACAGGAACCTATTCGCGTCTATGTGACCCCCACCCCAGCAGAAACAGCCATCCCGGCGACACCTGTGCCTACGGTGGAAGTCACCAATGAGATAGCCAATGTGCCGACTATACCGGCAACCGCGACAGCCGTCGAAGGCACGCTTGCTCCAACTGTTACATTTTTAGGTTCTATCATTGGCCCTGAATACACATTACCCCCTACCTCCACGCCTGAACCGAGCCATACCCCGCTGCCACCCACCGAAGGACCAACACAGGCCGCTACGATTTCCCCAAGCTCCGCGCCAACCAATACGCTTCCCGCTGCTCCGCAGAACGCCCTGCCCAATCTCAATCCGGCGATGATGGGCATTCAGCTTGACCCAACTTTGAACCAGACCGACTGGAACAAAGCCATCGAGGACATTCAACGGCTGGGAGTAAAGTGGCTCAAAGTACAGGTGGCCTGGAAGATGCTGCAACCAAACGGCCCCGGTGATGTCACAGAGGATTTCCGCCGTTTAGAGACTTATCTGGAGACGGCTTATAACAATGGCGGCGGACTGGATATTCTGGTCAGCATAGCCAAAGCGCCTGACTGGGCGCGCGACACCAACGATCAGGATGGGCCGCCGAAAGACCCGCAAATGCTGGTCAATTTCATCAACCTGATGTTACAGGAATTCGGTCAGGCCATCGACGCGATTGAAATCTGGAATGAGCCAAACCTGATCCGCGAATGGTCAGGACAGGCGCTCACCGGGCAGTCCTATATGACCCTGTTTGTTCCTGCCTATAATGCCATCAACGCCTATTCAGAAAAGATGAAAGCTGACCCGCAAACTCCGCGTTCGACACCTATCACGGTCATCACCGCCGGGTTAGCTCCCGCAGATGGTGAAGGTGCTGCCAATGACCGTACCTATCTGCAACAAATGTACGCGGCGGGATTAGCCAATTACCCGGATGCGGCTGTCGGCATTCATCCATACAGTTGGTGGAATTCACCTGACGATACCTGCTGTGATCGTGACAAAACACGCGGCTATGATGATAAGCCGCAGTTCTTCTTCAGCAACACTATCAATGATTACCGCAACATCATGACGCAGAGCGGAGACCCGAACGCCAAATTGTGGACAACCGAATTCGGATGGGCGACGTGGGACGGACTCCCTGCCCCGCCACCGCAGGATTGGATGGGTTGGGTTAATGAATGTCAGCAGGGTAACGACATCGTGCGCGCCTTCCAGATCGGGCAAACGTTGGATTACATGGGGCCGATGATGCTGTGGAATCTTAATTTTGCCATGTTATCAGGTATGGTCGACAATCGCGACGAGCGTGCAGGTTACAGCTTACTGGTTCCGCTTGACCCGCGCGAACGTGCCGCCTACTGGATGCTCTACGATGCCATCCGCCCGGAAATCCCCTCACTGCCCTCTTACTCGCGCTGCCCCGGTATAGGCAGCTAGATCGGAAAATATCAGTGAATAGTCTAAAAGCAAATAACAAGTAAATGCTTTGGACTTTTCACTGTAACCTTTGATTATTCCCTACAAGCATCCCAGACAGGCTTCAATCCCTTCGACCATCATATCCAGTGTCAGACCCGCACAGTCAGGCGAATCGGATTCGCATAAAGCTGGTACATGGATAAAGCCGCACGGAATCTGTTTTCCGCTCACTTCCATCTCATGCCGCGCTGCGAAAAATACATGATTGCATAAGTACGCCCCAGCATAATTAGAAAATTCCACCGGGATTTCACGCGCTTTAAGAGCGTGTTCCATCGCCTCAAGCGGCAGGGTTGACCAGTATCCTACTGGGCCAGATTCGACAATCTTCCGACCTTTGACACTGTTACCGACATTATCGGGCATTCGTGCATCGTCCAGATTGATCGCCACCCTCTCCAAACTGATAACTGCCCGATTCTCGGCTACGCCTAAGCAGACAACCGCTTCCGGTTCAAAATCGCGCATCACCCGCCGGAGATGATCGCCAGCCGTAGCAAACTCCACCGGAAGAATTTCGGTACAGAGTTCGGAAAAACGACCACGCTCCACGATCTTTTCCACAATCAACTGCGAGGGGTTTACCACAACATCACCAAACGGGACAAAGCCTGTCAGTAAGATTTTCATAACATTCCTTAACCGTTTACCAACTTATCACCTGTTTTGACCTGATTATCAGGTAACAAATCGTAATCTTCAAGCACCACAAATAGCACCAATCGTTCACTCAACAGGAATCAAAAAGGACGAGCATTTCACTCGTCCCCTTTTTTGACTTTCAGTCAGACGAACGGTTAGCCGTCCATCCCTACTTCTTCCATGCTGTCGCTGTCGTCGTAACTGTCATCCGAAGCACCCATGTCGTAAGCACCCTGTGCTTCCAGGGTCACATTCGGAGCCACCAGTTCACGATCCTGATAGGTATGGAAACCTGTACCCGCCGGAATCAGCTTACCGATGATGACGTTTTCCTTCAGACCGTACAGGTTATCGACCTTGCCTTCAATCGCCGCACCCGCCAGCACCTTAATCGTATGCTGGAAGCTCGACGCTGAAAGGAAGCTGTCGGTGCTCAAGGCCGCTTTGGTAATACCCAGCAAAATTGGCACACCTGCCGCAGGTTCCTTATGTTCAGCCAGCAGCTTCTCATTGATGTTCAGAAGCTGCAATTTGTCAATCAACTCACCCGGCAGCAGCGTACCGTCGCCGCTCTTGGTAATCTGCACCTTGGAAAGCATCTTGCGGATCATGATCTCGAAATGCTTATCCGAAATGTTCACGCCCTGATTACGGTAAACTTTCTGCACTTCCGTCAGCAGGTAATTCTGTGTCGCTTCCGCGCCCAGAATTCGCAGGATACGGTGTGGATTCTTCGAGCCTTCGGTCAACTGCTGCCCGGCATAAACCTGCGCACCTTCAAAGGCTTCCGGCACCAAACGCGCACTGGACGGAATTTCGTAATCGACTTCCTGACGACGTTCGTAACGGATATAGACGACATGCCCTTCCAGATGAACCAGGCCGTGCATCTTGGCGATAATTTTCTGCTCGCCGCCCGCTTCCTGGGCAACGACATCGCCTTCCTGAACTTCCTGTTCGTCCTCGACCAGCAAGTCCCATCCAACCGGAATTTCATGCTGTTCGCTGAAGGCCTCACTGTCAATCACGGTGGCAATACGGACACCATCACGCTTGCTCAGACGCAGTGTTCCAGCAATATCTGTGACAACCGCTTCACCCTTCGGCTTCTTACGGGCTTCGAAAAGTTCTTCAACACGGGGCAAACCGCTGGTGATGTCACCGCTGGCCTGTGCCGTACCGCCCGTATGGAACGTTCGCAGAGTCAACTGTGTACCCGGCTCACCGATGGACTGTGCCGCAACGATACCGACAGCAGCGCCGATTTCTACCATCTCGCCGCGTCCCAGATCACGCCCATAGCACAAAGCGCAGATTCCGTGAATAAGGGCACAGGTCATTGGGCTGCGGACATTCACCGCATCCAATTTGCTGTTCTGAATACGATCCGCAATTTCTTCGTCGATGATTTCGTTACGGGTAACAATCAGTTCGCCCGATTCGGGATCGTAGGTGTTGCTGGCAGCGCAGCGTCCAACGATACGCTCGTACATATTCTGTCCGGCAATATCATCCGCACGCCGAATCCACATACCAGATTCAGTACCGCAGTCCATACGGTTCACGATCACGTCCTGCGCCACATCGACCAGACGACGGGTCAGATAACCCGCATCCGCCGTACGCAACGCCGTATCCGCCAGACCTTTACGCGCACCATGCGTCGAAATGAAGTATTCCAGCGCTGTCAGCCCTTCGCGGAAGTGACTGCGGATGGGCAGGTCGATGATGCGTCCAGATGGATCAGCCATCAGACCGCGCATACCTGCCAACTGGGTAATTGGGCCAAAACCACCTTTGGTCGAACCTGAAATCGCCATAATCGCGATTGGGCCATAGGGATCCAGCGCCTGACGAATCATATCCTGAAGACGATCCTTCGCACGATTCCATTCATCAATAGTGATCTGGTAGCGTTCTTCTTCGGTCAGCAAACCCCGTCGGAAGTCCCGTTCCGCCCGATCAACAATGCCTTCAGCATCGGCCAAGACATTCCTGCGTTCGTCTGGAACAGTCAAGTCTGATACGGCAATGGTAGTACCTGAAATGGTCGCATAATGGAAACCGAGATTCTTGATCGCGTCAACGATGTCGGTTGTGCGTTCAGCACCGATCCGTTGGTAACTCTTGGCAACTAGGTCTTGCAGACCCTTCTTGCCCATCGTTTCCTGGACAAAACGCATTTCATCGGGCAGGATGCGGTTGAACAACGCACGACCAACCGTAGTGATCTCGGCATCCGCCTGTGGTGTTAGATCGTCGTAAATATTGCCCAGCAAAATCGGCGTATGCAGACCGACCAGACCGAGATTGTACAGATATTCAACCTCATCCATGTCAACCACCTTACGGCGTTCGTTCAGGTTGGCAATTTCGAGCTTGTCTTCCAGCTTCTGCTTCTTGATGAGCTTTTTCATCTCATAAGAATTCGCCAGCATACAATCGACTTCGCCTTCGAGAACAGCACGAATGGTGCGGTCAACCGCCTTTTCGATGACCTTAACGCGACCATTTTCATCAGTTTCGGTCACATCCTCGAAAAGAACGACACCCGGAACCGGATGACTCTGGACGTGATAGTACCCATTCGAACGGAAGGCGATACCGACCTTCTTGCTGCCATCCAACGCACTCATCAGGCGGAACTCTTCCGCACGCTTCTTCAGGCTGATGATTTCAACCGTCGGATCCATCGTCAGGTAGTAATTGCCAAGCACCATATCCTTGGATGGGCCAACGACGGGCTGTCCATCCGCAGGCTTTAGCAGGTTACGGGTACTCAGCATCAATGCCCGCGCTTCTTCAACCGCTTTATCACTCAGCGGCACATGAACAGCCATCTGATCACCGTCAAAGTCTGCGTTGAAGGCCGAACAAACCAGCGGATGAATCTGAATGGCTTTGCCTTCGACCAACTGGGGTTCGAAAGCCTGAATACCGAGGCGATGCAGCGTAGGCGCACGATTCAGTAGTACCGGACGTTCTTTAATGACTTCTTCCAGCACTTCCCAAACTTCGGGCTTTTCGCGTTCAATAATGCGCTTTGCGCCTTTTACGTTGCTGGCGTAGTTGTAACGGACAAGGCGGCTGATGACAAAAGGACGGTACAGTTCCAGTGCCATGGTCTTGGGCAAACCGCATTGATAGAGCTTCAGTTTCGGACCAATGACGATGACCGAACGACCTGAATAGTCGACACGCTTACCGAGTAAGTTGCGACGGAAACGCCCCTTCTTACCCTTGAGCATATCGCTCAATGACTTCAGCTCGCGACGACCACGACGGCTCAGAGCCTTGCCGCGCTGACTGTTGTCAATCAGGCTGTCAACCGCCTCCTGCAACATACGCTTTTCGTTGCGCACAATAACATCCGGCGCACCAAGTTCGAGCAGATGCTTGAGGCGGTTGTTACGGTTGATGACACGGCGATATAAATCGTTGAGATCGCTGGTAGCGAAACGCCCTCCGTCCAACTGCACCATCGGGCGCAGATCAGGCGGAATGACCGGCAGTACCGTCAAAATCATCCATTCAGGACGATTGTTGCTCTTACGCAGGCTCTCTACCACGCGCAGCCGCTTGGTCGCCTTCTTCTTACGCTGCTTGGAACGGGTGGTACGAACCTCGTGCCACAGTTCAACCGACAGCTTATCTAAATCCATGTACTTCAGGATTTCGTAGAAGGCTTCCGCACCCATATCCGCCTGGAAAACCTGACCGTAGCGGCTTTTCAGCTCACGATAGCGAGTTTCCGGCAAGAATTGCAAGGTATGGAGATCTTGTAGTTCCTGACGTGCCTTTTCGGCAGTCTGGCGCACCGCTGACATACGGTTATCGAGTTCAGCACGCTGTTCATCAATGGTCTGAGCCGCGTCACTGGAAATTGTGTCAGCCTCACGATCAAGGCGATCCAATTCAATTTGCCGCATCTGCTCAATTTCGTTCTGCAAATCGCTCAGATAAGCATTGGTCGCGCTTTGAACACGTGAAATGTGCTCGTTCGTGACCTGTTCGCCCTTCGCGGCGATGACGATATTCGCAGTCTCAAAATCAATGTCACCCGAAGTGACTTGTCCAATCAGCCCTTCAACGCGGGTCTGAATGGACTGCGCCTCTTTCATAACGTTATCACTCAAGCGACCCAGTTCGTTATCAAAGTGATCATGCACAGCTTTGGCACGATCTTCAAACTGACTCAGTGTGGTATCACGTGCTCCACGCACGGTTTCCATCTGTTCCTCGATATCACCACCGAGGACACTTTCTTTCTGATTCAGTTCCTTATCAATACGGGAAAGCGCTTTTTGACGCGCTTCTTCATCTACATTTGTGATGACATATTGGGCAAAGTACAATACACGATCCAGGTTGCGACGGCTGATGTCCAGCAGTAAACCCAGATAGCTAGGAACGCGGCGTGTGTACCAAACATGCGCAACCGGGGCAGCCAGTTCGATATGTCCCATGCGTTCACGACGCACAGCAGCACGTGTAACTTCTACACCGCACTTATCACAGACAATGCCCTTATAACGAACATTCTTGTATTTACCACAGTAGCATTGCCAGTCTTTGGTCGGGCCAAAGATCGCTTCACAAAAGAGACCATCTTTTTCCGGGCGCAGGCGACGATAGTTAATCGTCTCCGGTTTGGTGACTTCTCCATAAGACCAGGAACGGATTTGCTCCGGCGAAGCCAAGCTGATACGCAGTGCGCTGAAATCCTTTGCTTCCAAGGGTGTTTTTACTCCTCTGCGCTAAACCGAAAAGATAGAGAGGATAGGCACAAAATAACCTGAGGGAATTGACATATCCGACCAACATTGAAGCAGCGAGTGGAGTATTTCCAGCGCTGTCTTTAAATTAGGGATAGATTACACGACTATTCGTAACAAGTCATTATATGAATTTTCCGCCATGTTGTCAACCACGAATTAGAGTGCCTTGACAGGGTTTGATTTCCCTATCCTTTTCAATTGACCCTTACCCAATTACGGTGTAATCTAATTTCAATCTCATAATAAAATCAGGAGTCGCATTCATGACGCGCGCCCGTTCCAATCGGTTTACTCTTCTATTGCTATTGTGCGGCTTGTTTAGTCTTATTATCATTTCCCCTGCCCTGGCGCAAGATACTGTTCATACCGTTCAACGCGGCGAAAACCTCTACCGAATCTCCCTACAATATGGCGTGAGTATGGATGCCATCATCCAGGCCAATAACCTGACTAACCCCGGTCATATATTTGCAGGCCAACAGCTTGTCATCCCTAACTTTGACCCCACCCCCACTATTGTTGAAAATCCGACTGTCGCAGGAACCCCCATTTTTCACACCGTCGTTTACGGTGACACATTAGATAGTATCGCCCGACAGTATGGTATGTCCCGTGACCAGTTGATGCAAATCAACAACATCACCAATCCAAATGTAATTTACCGGGGACAGCAGCTTACGGTCTGGGCAACTACCAATGTAGAGCCAAGTGACGCGAATGCTGCGGCGATTAATGTTTCAGAAGCATTAACGCCAGACACAACATCGACCACACCAGCAATTAGCAACACCACTTATGTTGTCCAGCCGGGAGAACATCTCGCCGAAATCGCACGTCGCTTCAACGTTTCATGGCCTGCCATCGCACAAGCCAATAGTCTGTACGACCCGAACCAAATTTATGCCGGACAAACGCTGGTGATTCCTGCACCGGGAACCGTCGCTGATCTGGGTATTCTCAGTGCGCCTGCCGGAGTCTCATCTGCTTCTGAAATTGTCCCCTACTTGCCAACGATTTACGTAGGCAAACAGGTTGTCGTTGATTTAACACACCAAATGGTTTATGCCTATCAGGATGGCAGCCTGATCTACTCTGTACTGGCTTCCACAGGCTTACCGGGTTCACCTACTGTTACCGGAGATTTCAATGTGTATGTGAAGTACACGGCGCAAACGATGAGCGGCCCCGGCTATTATTTGCCTGATGTCCCTTATGTCATGTATTTCTATCAGGGCTATGGATTACATGGCACTTACTGGCACAACAATTTCGGCCATCCCATGAGTCACGGGTGCGTCAATCTGCCAACACCCGATGCCGAATGGTTCTTCAATAATTTTGTTGAAGTTGGCACCCCTGTCCACGTCCAGTATTAAGCGGTAATCAAAAGGCTGCTCAACCTTCAGGGGGCAGCCTTATTAATTCCAATTTTGAAGCATAGCTTGTCAGGCTAAACCTAACTCCGCCGCATTTGCTTTCATAGCATCCAATACAAGTTGGATGTGCGCATCGAGTTCCACACCTAATTCACCCGCTGCATGTTCAATTTCATGGCGATTCACTGGGGCGGCGAAAAGCTTGTCTTTCCATTTTTTCTTGACACTCTTCAATTCCACATCCAGAATGCTTTTGGATGGTCGTACCAACGTGACAGCAATCAAAAACCCTGTCAATTCATCCACCGCGACCAGTGTTTTTTCCATCGGTGTTTCGGGCTTTACCCCGGTAATCTCCTCCGCATGGGCGAGGATCGCCTTAATTATGACTTCCGAGACACCCCGCTCGCGCAGAATTTTCGAACCGACCACTGGATGTCCTTCAACAGCGACATCAGGATAACGTTCATAATCAAAATCGTGAAGCAGACCAACCAATCCCCATGTCTCAGCATCACCAGCAAAACGTGGAGCATAGGCACGCATAGCTGTCTCAACGGCTAACATATGTCGCCGCAGCGATTCGCCGTGTGTATATTCGGTCACAAGTGCCCAGGCTTCATCACGATTCATTAATATTTCCCCTAGCCACCTTCATAGGTACGAATGCTGATCTGCATAGGTTCACCAATGCGAAGCTGTCCCGGCGTAACCAATTCCCATTGACCATCGTATAACGCGCCTTTCGACGGTGTTGTCCCTTCAAAGACCAGCACGATGGTGCTGCCCACATCAACCCGAACAGGCTGTCCCTGTGCATCCCGGAGGAAAATGCGCGGTCCGGCGTTAAAGTTTTCACCTGTCCCGGCGATAAACTTCAAGGCGGTATTCAAATCCCAAACACACGTTCCGGTATTTTGCAGCGTTATTTCACGGGTATAGGGTTTAGCTGCCCGCACCGGCTGAGGTGTAGCATCACCCTGCCCCGGTAGATGTCGTACAGCATCAGGTGGATTTTCCGCCACAATCGCGTAGTCCCATTGACAGGCATTAATTGTTGCAGTCTGCTGTGCAGCGACGGTAGCTGCGACAGCCAGCGTTAATGTTACATCCTGTGTCGGCGTATAGCTGGGCGAAGGGGTTAGAGTAAATGTCGGTGTCAATGATTGCGTCGGCGTAGGGGTAATGGTTGGTGTATAGGTAGGGGTCAAAGTCGGGCCTTCGGCAATCGGAACAATGCCAAAATCACCATATACATTGACCGACTGCATCTGTATCCATCCCGGAACATTGGTTGTTGTGCGCACCTTGATCCAGGTAAAATCCTTACTCACCCCGATAATGCTTACAGTATCAACACTTTCAATAGTCGTCACCTTAGGATACTGGTTACCTGGCCCGGTACGCATAATGATTCCACTGCCACTCTTTGGTTGCGCTACAGGGGTAGCAGGAGTTGGTGTTAACGTGGGAGTCAATGTACTGGTTGCAGGTGGAGTAAATGTGAAAGATGGAACCTTAGAAGGCGTAGGTGTCAGGGTGGGCACCGTTGGTGGAATTTGTGACGGAGTCAACGAATTCGCCAAAACGTCTGGTTGTGTCGCAATCACCATAGAAGTCGCGGTAAAACTCAAAGCTGCATTGGTCGGTAGCCCGTCAATAGTCGGCGTTGGTGTTCCGGACGACTGGGCAAACAATCCACTAGCAGCTCCTATCAAGAACACGCTGGCGATGAGTCCAACGAGTATTCCGCCCCAGCCCCACCAGGGAACTCGCCGTTGTGACGAGTCTCTGTTTACAGTCGTCGGTGCTGAAGGAACAGTCTCATTCGCCATCGCAATGGGGTTGGCAACCTTGACGGTATCCATATCTACAATCGGCTGAGAAGTCGCCACATTCTCACGGACAGGCGCGGCATTAACCGCCTCACCGCGCTCCAGTCGATTGAGGTCTTCGATCAGCTCATTTGCACTTTGATAGCGATCCTGAGGCTCTTTCGCCATCGCCTTTTGAATAATCTGATCAAAAGCTCCCGGCAGATCCGGCTTAATATCATGCACCGAAGGAATAGGCGCGTTCAAATGTTTAAGAATGATCGCGAGCGGAGTATCTGCATCGTAAGGCAGTTCGCCCGTCATGAGTTGAAAGAAAATTACCCCTAGCGAGTATAAATCTGACCGCTCATCACCCGCTTCGCCTAATCCCTGTTCAGGAGCCATATAGGCGGGCGTTCCGACCATACCACCACTGGCAGTAAGCTGGACACCCGTCACAATCTTGGCAATACCAAAATCGGTTAGCACAACCCGCATATCGTGGTCGAGCATCAGATTAGCGGGTTTTACGTCGCGGTGAATCATGCTGCGGCTGTGGGCATAAGCCAGAGCACCGGCAGCCTCGCGAATAATTCGAATTGATTCTTCCCGCGTCAGAAGCTCACCGCGTTTGGTGAGTTCCGCCAGCCAATCCTTCAATGTTGGGCCATCGACCATCTCCATGACCATGTAGTAGCTTTCGCTCTCATCGTCATAATCGAAGTCATAGACCTGCACGATATTCGGATGGCGCAGTTTGGCGACATTCTGCGCTTCCCGTTCAAAGCGTGTCTTGAATTCAGGGTCGTCCGCCAGGAAAGCGTGCAGAACCTTGATGGCTACATAGCGATCAAGGTTGCTGTGATAGGCGCGGTACACTTCGGCCATGCCGCCACGCCCCAAGCGGTCACGAATATCATATTTGCCTAATTTTCGGTTCGCCACGAGTAAGGTGTTCGCCTTAAAATAAACAAGATGCCAGTTGGGACTGGCTGAATATGGGGCGATTATACTCTATCTTAACCGCATCCTCAACCAATCCCAACTAACAATTTCCTTGCATCATCTCCAAATCACCATTCACAGGCACAAAAACTGTCTTTTTGCCGTGAATAGCTCGCAGGGCTGATGCTCAGGTGTATGCTTTTTAGCCGCCGGCACTTATACCCTGAATCCCGCCCTCGGTCATGGCACGGGCATCCAATGCTTTAGCAGCATCCTCATCGGTCATATAATTCAGATCAACAACAATCTCGCGAATACTTCGATTTTCCGCCAATGATTTCTTGGCAACTTCTGCACCCTTAAGATAGCCGATAATCGGATTCAGTGCCGTCACCAGAATGGGATTTTTTGCCAACCAACCCTCGGCTTTTTCCTGATTCACAATCAGACCAACCACGCACTTTTGTGTAAAGGCGCGGACAGCACCAATCATCACGTCCATCGACTGAAAAAGATTATAGGCAATGATTGGCATCATGACATTCAATTCAAGCTGACCTGCCTGCCCTGCCATCATCACGGTCAAGTCGTTGCCGATCACATGAAACATTGCCATATCCAGCATTTCCGCCATAACTGGATTGACCTTACCGGGCATAATTGAAGAACCGGGCTGCACTGTTGGGCAAGTCAGTTCAGCGAGTCCGGTAGTTGGGCCACTGGCAAGGAGACGAATATCATTAGCAATCCGAACCAAGTCCTGGGCAACTGTACGCAGCGCACCAGAGAAATGTACCGCGTCCTGCATAGATTGCATGGATTCGAACAAATCATCCGATTCGTACAAGGTTAAGCCGCTCAACTGGCTGAGTTTTTGCACCATTCGTGCGTGATATTCAGGATGTGCGTTCAATCCGGTTCCGTTAGCAGTACCGCCGATGCCTAAACGCCGCAAACCTTCCGCTGCCGCATTCACTTTTTCGACATGACGCTCCAAAGCTTTCGCCCACGCGCCGATTTCCTGCCCTAAACGAATCGGCACGGCATCCTGCAAGTGGGTACGTCCACTTTTCACAATTCCGTCCCATTCCTGAGCTTTCGCCCGGAACGCATCGGAACACTCTTGCAAAGTAGCGGTCAGTTCATCAACACGCCACAATGCCCCTAAACGTATTGATGTCGGAATCGTGTCATTGGTACTCTGCGCCATATTGACATGATCGTTCGGGCTGACCGACTTCTTCGCATCATCCAGTTTAAAACCAAGAATTTCATTCGCGCGGTTAGCGATAACCTCATTAGCATTCATATTGTGGCTGGTTCCCGCCCCTGCCTGGAACGGATCAACCACAAATTGATCGTGTAATTGTCCCGCCAGAATTTCGTCCGCCGCCTGCATAATAGCCTTCGCCATTTTTTCATCCAGCAGTCCCAGATCAAAATTAACTTCGGCTGCTGCCCGTTTGACCATCACAATCGACCAGACAAAAGCTGGGTATGGCTTCAGACCACTAATAGGGAAATTATCAACCGCACGCTGCGTCTGCGCCCCATAATAGGCCTTGGCTGGCACATTCACCGGGCCAATTGAGTCTTTTTCAATACGAAAATCTGCCACGTTCGCTTACTCCCCGCGCATCATACCGCGCGTTTGCTCCAAAATAACAAAAAGGCGCTAGTTATTGTAGCGCCTTTTCATAGCCTGTGCGATTAACCATGCTCACCGAAAATCAGCTAAAATGTCACCTTTTACGGTAAGCTCCTATTGCGCTTATTCGCCTTATTTCGCGGCTGCATAGCGCTTGGCAACTTCGTCCCAGTTCACCACATTCCACCAGGCGGCGATGTAATCTGGGCGGCGATTCTGGTAATTCAGATAGTAGGCATGTTCCCACACATCCAGACCCAGAATAGGTGTCTTACCTTCCATCAGGGGGGTATCCTGATTGGGGGTCGAGGTTATAACGACTGCGCCGCCCTTTTCAGCCACCAACCACGCCCAACCAGAACCAAAACGTCCGACACCTGCCGCAGCGAACTTTTCCTTGAAGGCCGCAAAATCACCGAAAGCAGAGTTGATGGCTGCTGCCAGATCACCGCCCGGTGCGCCACCCTTATTGGGTCCCATCACCTGCCAGAACAGGTTATGGTTGGCAAAACCGCCGCCGTTATTGCGAACGGTCATACGAATAGCTTCGGGGACACTGTCAAGCGAAGCGAGCAGCGCTTCAATCGACTTAGCCTGTAAATCGGCGTGGCCTTCCAGCGCCTTATTGAGATTATTGGTATAGGCTGCATGATGCTTATCGTGATGGATTTCCATCGTCCGGGCATCAATATGGGGTTCAAGTGCGTTTGTAGGATAGGGTAATGGTGCTAATTCAAAAGGCATAGTGTTTTTCTCCTCATCTTCGCAGCATTTGTAGCGAGGTTCTCAATGCTAACACAAACGGTAACACTTGTCGAAAAGAATCGGACTTATGTCCAGAAGAAAATGGACTTTTGACCAGTGAGCCTATCCGATGATAGCATGATGCCATTGCATATTTGTTATTACAACAATCTCTATTGACTTTACCTGCAGGTCTGGTCGATGGTTTACGTGAAAGTTAACCACTTATGTCCAACGAGGTCGCTGCTTCGCCCGGCAGAAATCATATCCCTCTACAGGCTTTTATAGTTATTGCATTGGGTGTACTGGGCATTTCGCTGGCTTCCACATTCATTAAATTAGCACAAAATGAGCATATTCCTTCTCTGTTTATCGCAGCCGCGCGCATGACGATTGCGGCGCTGATTCTGACCCCTATCACGCTGCACCGCCACCTAACAGAATTGGGCACAGTAACACGCAGCGAATTGAGTCTGGCAGGTTTATCCGGCTTATTTCTCGCCATTCATTTCGCCACCTGGATACTCTCATTTGAGTACACGAGTGTGTTGGTCAGTGTGGTTCTGGTCGACTCAAATCCCCTGTGGGTCGCATTAATGGAGATATTTTTCCTACACGCGCGACTGGGGAAATGGGTCATTACCGGGCTGACAATCGGCATTGTCGGCAGCATCATTGTCGCCATCCCTCCAGACGGAGCTTTATCACTCGGACAAAATCCCTTGATTGGGAGCGGACTTGCCCTAACAGGCGCGATAGCGGTAGCGGTGTACTTTATTATTGGCCGAAAGCTGCGCGCGCGTCTCTCACTGCTGCCCTATATCTGGCTGGTCTACAGTTGTGCTGCGGTCATATTGCTCATTGTGGTTGCTTTGATGAGAGTGCCTATCACCGGATACAGCGCTACCGGATATATATGGCTTCTAGCTACCGCGCTGGTGCCACAGCTTATCGGTCACTCATCACTGAACTTCGCGCTAAAATATTTCCCGGCAACCTATGTTGGGATAGCTGCCCAACTGGAGCCAGTTATGAGCGCAGTTGTCGCATTCTTATTGTTTCAGGAAATACCTTTAGGACTGCAAATATTCGGGAGCGCGATTGTATTGGCTGGCGTGATTTTTGCGAGTATAGGACAATCAGGCACTGCCAGCCCATCGCAGACATAATAATTCTTTCGCACAAAGGTCATTCAGAATTCATGTTTAAAGCCCAGGCTCTACGGTACTCAAACGCTTCCTGGCGTTACCAGGCACTGCTCCTGATCGGTGTTTTCACGGGTTCATGGGCATCAATTTTTGGACGCATCGCCCAGCAGGAAGGCATTCCTACTCCGATCATTATCGCCTTCCGTATGACAGCTGGTTCCCTGCTGCTCACACCATTCATCCTATATTATTATCGGTCTGACCTGAAAAGGTTGAGCAGGAAACAAATCGTATTCGCAGGAGCTGCGGGACTGTGGTTCGCTTTTCATCTGCTCACAGGGTTCGGGGCGCTGGAACACACCACAGTGCTGATTAGCGGAGTCCTGAGCGGTTCGGCTCCTCTTTGGATTGCGCTAATGGAAACATTCCTGCTCAAAGCGCGTATGAACCAAAATGTGTGGATTGGACTGATCTTCGCGCTGATAGGCGGAATTATCATCGCCGTATCGGGCATGACTGATTTGCATCTGGGCAACAATCCTGGACTGGGGAGCGTGTTATCACTCCTTTCAGCCATCCTCGGCGCTTTCTATCTTTTGATAGGTCGTCGGATTCGTACAGAAATACACCTGGTGCCCTATCTATGGCTGGTCTTTACGGCAGGCAGCGTCACCGCGTTGATTGTTGCGCTGTTTAGTCACGGCAGTTTTCTCGGCTACAGCAGCAAGGGGTATTTTGCTCTGGTGATGCTAACGATACTGCCGCAATTGATTACCCACGCTATTCTCAACTACACGGTGCGCCATGTTCCGGCCACGTATATCAGCGTGGTCAATCAGCTTGGAATAATTATCAGCGCGATATTGGCGATTTTCTTCTTCAATGAACTGCCCACTCCCCTGCAAATACCGGGAAGCGCCGCCATCATCATCGGCATCACGCTCGTTAATCTAGGTCTGGCAAAATCTGCCGCTAACCGAGCTTAAAGCTGAGATAGTCTGATGTACCCGGCCAAATATCGAATGGTGGCACATCTTCCGGCAGCATAACCGGGTTTAGGAGTACCTGCAATGCGCCGCTGCGTGCCATTTCCTGCATGGTATATTCCACCAGCAGGCGAAAATCAATGTCGTTTCGAGGTACAGCGATACCAACATATAAACGGCTGTACCAGGGGTCAACATTATTGCCGCGCGTCGTCAGCCGCAGTTGATCTGGATTCGCCTGCACTTGCGGAATCAACTTCAAACTATCGCCGAAGGCAACATCGGCGCTGCTGGTGTTCAAAATCGCATCAGCAACATTATCATCATGGTTGATGGTAAAAATACGCACCGCAGAATTGACACTTTTAGCCAGTTCATTCACCTGATCTTCCGAACCGGGTTCACTGGCGAACACAGCCACCCAGCGTCCCGTTACCAGGCACTGCTCCTGATCGGTGTTTTCACGGGTTCATGGGCATCAATTTTTGGACGCATCGCCCAGCAGGAAGGCATTCCTACTCCGATCATTATCGCCTTCCGTATGACAGCTGGTTCCCTGCTGCTCACACCCTTCATTCTGCGCTATTATCGATCTGACCTAAAAAAATTAAGCCGGAAACAAATCCTATTCGCGGGAGCGGCAGGACTGTGGTTCGCTTTCCATCTACTCACAGGGTTCGGAGCCTTAGAACATACCACAGTGCTGATTAGTGGAGTCCTGAGTGGTTCGGCTCCGCTGTGGATTGCGCTGATGGAAACATTCCTGCTTAAGGCGCGGATGAATCAAAATGTGTGGATTGGATTGGCCTTCGCATTGATAGGCGGAATTATTATCGCCATATCGGGGATGACTGATTTGCATCTGGGCAACAATCCGGGACTCGGAAGCGTATTATCGCTTCTTTCGGCCATCCTCGGCGCTTTTTATCTTTTGATAGGTCGCCGGATTCGTACAGAAATACACCTGGTGCCCTATCTATGGCTGGTCTTTACGGCAGGCAGCGTCACCGCGCTGATTGTCGTGCTGTTTAGTCAGGGCAGTTTTCTCGGTTACAGCAGCAAAGGCTATTTTGCACTGGTGATGCTAACCATACTGCCGCAGTTGATTACCCATGCCATTCTCAACTACACGGTGCGCCACGTTCCCGCCACCTACATCAGCGTGGTCAATCAGCTTGGGATTATTATCAGTGCGATATTGGCAATTTTCTTCTTCAATGACTGCTGGTGTTCAAAATCGCATCAGCAACATTATCATCATGGTTGATGGTAAAAATACGCACCGCAGAATTGACACTTTTAGCCAGTTCATTCACCTGATCTTCCGAACCGGGTTCACTGGCGAACACAGCCACCCAGCGTCCACGCAAATCATTAAAGGTCTCGACATCACTGTCTTTTTTCGCCAATAGCCGATCCCCATGCAGCAAATAGGGTGTCGTCAAATCAACCCGATCCGCCAACGCCCAATCCAACGGAACTCCGATTGCCAGATCGGCCTGTCCACTAGCAACCAGATCCACCGCATTATCGGCACTATTCGGGATGTACTCTACCCGCACGCCCCATTTCGCGGCAACTGCCTCAATCATGGCACGATTGAGCGCATCCAAACGACGTTGATCTTCTGAAGCATCGGGCGGTAAATCCGCCACGCCAGCTACACGAACCACGCCACTGGATTGAATACGTGGCACAGCGTACTGCGCGGGATACGGAATATCAGCGGAAAACTGATCGGGTTTGGGTGGATCATCTCCAACTCCACCCCACACTGGCACGAGATTCAGCGGGTATTTTGTGTTAGGGAAATAGGTCTGTTGAATCTCCTGCATCCGCCCTTTTCGAACCAGATA
Source organism: Aggregatilineales bacterium (assembly GCA_044226645.1). GTDB lineage: Bacteria > Chloroflexota > Anaerolineae > Aggregatilineales > Phototrophicaceae > CFX2. Next base: position 21,087 of record JBGAGR010000029.1, on the reverse strand, counting down.
TTGCAGCGTCTTATTAATCAGGTTGCGCCAATTGACATCCTGCCGCTGTACCACAATCGCATACGGTTCGCGCGTCACTGGTTCATCAAGGATTTTTCCCATGCCCGGTTGAGGAATGATACGGTTTAGGTGAACGCGGCTGTCGACAATACCATCGACCTCATTATTCAATAGAGCGCTGTAAGCCTGATCGAGGGTGAGATATTGCTGTGCCTGAATGGGAATCCCGGTGCGCTGCTGCCAGAGGGCGATGGCATCGTTACTGGGTGAGCCAACGACATACCCAATTTTGCGATTTGCCATATCGACCAGACTGGCTGCGCCGTCGTCCTGGCGCACTAACATCGATTGGCTGCTCAGATAGTAAGTCTGGCTGAACTCAACTTCAAAATCCAAACTGCGGCGATGCACCTGCGATGAAACCAGCATATCGACAACACCGCTTTTGAGCATATCCAGAGCGGTTTGCTCGGTGACCTGCACCGGCTCAAAAGTCAGGCCCCACGCCTCCGCCATACTCCTAGCGATGTCGGCATCATACCCCACAACCTCATTGCGGATATTCAATTCACTAAACGGCGCTTCGTTATAATACAGTCCAACACGGACTTTTCCATTTGCTGTCACTCGTGCCAGTGCTGATTCGGAAAGCAAGGCATCATTGATTCCAGCATCAATAGTTGGCACCAGTGTAGGTGGAACGAGGGTTGGAGCAGGCTGTCCAGCAACGTCGGCGGAAAAGGAAACCGAAATACTGAGTACAATTGACACAAACACAATTAACAGTATCCATGCATAGAATCGAACCCGGTGGTCTGGAATTTGTTTTCTCATAAGTTGTATAACTGACTCGTCTGAATATACTCACGGACAGCTTCGGGCACGAGATAACGAATACTATGACCAGCCTGTACCCGCGCCCGAATATGAATACCCGAAATATCAATCAGCGGCGCATCTATCATTACAACTCGCTCTGCCAACCCCGGCAGAACATGGTCGTGCATATCAGAAGCAGCGCTGTCTCCGGGACGACGCATTACTGCCAGTTTGCATAATCGAATGAATTCGTCCGGTAAATGCCACTTCGGCAAGTCGCTCAGGGAATCGCCACCCATCACAAAATAGATTTCAGCATTCGGGTATTCTTGACGAATTATCCGCACCATATCGACAGAATAGTGCGGGCCGGGGCGGTCAATATCGGCCCGTGAAATATGGAAACGTCCATTATCCGAGAGCGCCAATCGGAGCATAGCCAGGCGATGCTCAACCGGTGTTTTGGCATCCTGCTGCTTGTGTGGTGGATCACCCGCCGGAACAAAAAGCATATGGGTCAAATCCAATGCATCAGCGGCATATTCGCCTAAAATCAGATGTCCCATATGCGGCGGGTCAAATGTCCCTCCAAGTATGCCTATACGCTGCAAGAAATATACCTAATCCCTGTAAAGTGATGTGCATTGAGCATACTAATCCGCCCACTCCAGCTCGAATTCTCCGATAAAAACGGTATCACCAACCTGAACGCCTTCTTTTTCCAACGCGGCAGAGACACCCAATGCTTCCAGGATATTCTGGAAACGCAGGATAGCATCCTCGAAATCCCAGTGGGTCATGGCGGCTGCCCGTTCGATACGTTTACCGCTCACGCGGAAGACACCCTCGCGTTCACGCACGATAGTGAACGGAACTTCTTCTTCGGGCAGGTCATAGACCGGCATTGCAGCACTCGACACCTTCACTTCTGGCGGGAGCGCGTCCACGACCTGGAAAATACGCTGCATGAGTGGCTTTATCTGCTGCTGCGTGGCGGCAGAAATTGCCATTGGTTCAACTCCACGCGCTTTTAGAGCTTTTTCGACCTCAGGCCAACGCTCTTGGGCTTCCGGTAAATCCATTTTGGTAAAAACCACAATTTGCGGTTTTTCGGCCAAGTGTTCATCAAACAGTGCCAATTCAGTATTAATCTGGCTGTAGTCAGCAAGAGGGTTTTCGCTGGCACCGTTCAGGAGATGTACCAGCACTCGCGTTCGCTGCACATGGCGCAAAAACGAATGTCCCAGCCCGATTCCCATATGGGCACCTTCTATCAGACCCGGAATATCCGCTAACACCAGTTCGCGATCATCGTAAGACATCACACCAAGATTGGGTTCGAGCGTAGTAAAGGGATAATCAGCGATTTTCGGTCTGGCGTTACTAACAACAGAAAGCAAAGTCGATTTACCCGCGTTGGGTACACCAACAATGCCAATATCCGCGATCAGCCTCAATTCGAGGATCAGCCATCGTTCAACACCCGGCTCCCCTTTCTCCGCCACACGCGGTGACTGGTTGGACGGTGTTGCATAATGCTGATTGCCTTTTCCACCACGCCCACCGCGTGCCACAACGACTCGGTCATCAGGCAGAATCAGATCGACGATCACCGCCCCCGTTTCTGCATCTTTCACGACGGTTCCGGGAGGAACATCGACTACAATCGATTCGCCCCCTTTTCCGGACATATTCTTGGCTCCGCCGCGCTGACCGTGTTCGGCTTTAAAATGAACCCCTTTTTTAAAAGGCGACAGTGTATTCAATCGAGGATTCACCCTCAGAACGACATCTCCACCGCGTCCGCCATCGCCTCCTGACGGTCCACCGTGTGGCATAAATTTTTCACGCAGGAAAGCGATGATTCCATCACCCCCGTTTCCACTGCGAACATAAATCTTTACCTCATCCAGCATTACAGCACCCGCTTCTTACCCATTCCCAATTAACGAACCGAACTCCCAATAAATCTAAGCCGTAATTATTTCACGGACAGTCTAATTCTGGTAAATCCTCCGGTTGACCTGCCTTATACCAGGCTATAGTACGACGAGCACCTTCACGAAAATCAATCGGCCTAAATCCCAACTCACGCCGCGCCTTTTCCGTCGAGACGCGCCAGTTATTATACACATATGAGTGCAAATTCATCGGCCAGAAGGGTTCGGTACGGGTAACAGCCGAAAAAGCTTCTAACACACGCGCAGTGAAGATGCCTAACCAACCGGGAATTGGCAGACGAGGCCAGTGAATATTTGCTTCCTGACAAACAATATCAAATGCATCCCGGTGCTGAATCCAATCTCCGCAGATGTTATACACCTCTCCCACGCGCCCTTTGTCCAGTGCAAGCATCACACCTTGCGCCACGTCATCAATATACGCCGGGAAAATAATGTGGCGGCCACCATCAACCTGCATAATTATGCCGCGCATGGGGTCTTTGAAGAAAAGTCGATTAAAAGCGTACTGCCCTAGTGGGCCATAATACGCACCGGGGCGCAGCACGATTACCGGCAGACCTTGTTCACTGCAATAGCGCATGGCGATTTGTTCGGCCTGCCACTTGCTGCGCTGGTAAGCATCAGCCGGATGTGCAGGATGCGTCTCATCAACTATTCCAGAAGGGTCGGGATGTCCAACTACGGCTACTGTTGAAATATGAACCAGCCGCTCAACTTTTGCTTTTAAGGCCGCTTCTAACACATTTTCCGTACCCTGAGCATTCGTTACCCGAAAATTCTCTTCGTTGCCCCAAAAACGAAACATGCCCCCGGCGTGGATAACATACTGACAGCCTTCTACAGCTTTCATAAGTATTTCCGCGTCTTGTAGATCACCATGAATTACTTCGACTTGTGGGTAACGCTGCAACCAGGGATTTTGTTCTGGGTGACGGGTTAAGATTTTTGTCTGAAAGCCAGCACGGCACAGCAATGGAACGAGATGGCGACCCAGAAATCCTGTTCCGCCTGTGAGGAAAATCATGTTCACCGTCCGCTGGTATTATACCTTTAAGGTATATGTGAAATTCTAACTAAAATCCGACTTTACCAACGGCTAGAACAAAACGCAATCCTGAAACAACAGGGTTTAGCCGCTATGTTTCTTCAACGCCATCCAGATATTCTGGCGAAGGCGCGCCCTGCTAACTGGCTTGACAAGATAAACGTCAACCTTGGCTACCGTCAATGCCAATGATTGTTGACTCGACATCGAATGTTCCGCTAGAACAATTGTCATCAGCGAATTCAATGAGTCAATTTCTTTGACTTTACCCATCACTTCCCAGCCATGCATGTCGGGTAGCTGCAAATCCATAATCAGGAGATCGGAATGTCCATCTTCCAGAAATTGGAGCCCCTCCGCCCCTGTCGATGCCGCATGAACGTTAAGCTCCATCTCACGGCATAATTCCAAAATAGCGCTGCGTTCCTCGGCAAGGTTAATTAAGAGGACAACTTCTTTACCTGCTGTCACAGAGGTATCTGTTTGGCTTGCAATGATGGTCGCCAAATCGGGATTATTATTCTCTTCTTCTTTGACCTCCTGATCCGAACGATTGTGCCGCAAAGTCGTCTCCGTAAACGCAACTGCCGAATTCTTGAACAAGTTCTGAGCCTTTGCCAGAAGCTGCTGCTGAATATCCTCAGCATCCTTCAATTGAGAAAAAGCGATGCCATTTCGCCCTGAAATCACAACTTGATCCCCATGACTCTGGGGGGTTACATCTTCGCTCAATCCAACAGCGGTCAAAAGCGCCTGAACGATGTCTAGCTGTGATTTCGGCAGTGTCGTGTTAATGTAGTATGTGCGAATGCGGTTATGGGTTCGTTCCTGGGTCTTTAAACTGCTGTCATATTGATGTGGCTCGGGCAGGCGGTACAGCCAGACGAAATTCCGATTGAAATCCTCGACCAAGCCAGCATTCTTTAACTGATTCAGTTCGAAGTCGCTAATCATGTGCCCAAAATCCCGATCATTTAAGGCAAGAAACTGCCCTGAAAGCAGATCCTGAACACGATTTTCACTTAGTTGGACAACAAAAGCTCCATCAGCCATTATGAAAACGAAATGGCGTGGGACAGCGGAGCCGCTACGAAATTTGCTCATGATGGTTCAACATGTTATGCCCCTACTTTGTGATAGATTAGGGGCATTTATCAAACAACGCCGTCTTAGAGCTTGACGAAATAAGACGCGGCTGCTCGATCTAACAATTCCTTCGTCAGAGCTGGTGGCTGGTTGAAATAGGAGGCAATATCAATCAGTTGATTGAGCAAATCGCGTGGATGCACCGCGCGCAGCGGACGATCATGATTGATATACCACTCTTTCAACAGATAGGCCAACGCTTGTTCATCGTACCGGACTTTCTTGGCATCGCACACCCGTTTGAAAATCTCGCGAAATTCGTCGTAGCTGGGGTCGCCAATCTGGATTTTGTGGCGAATACGGCGCAGGAATGCATCATCAACCAGCTCGCGCGGATCGAGGTTGGTGGAGAAAACGATCAACACAAAGAAGGGGATTTCGATCTTGCGTCCAGTGTGAAGCGTGAGGAAGTCCACACCTTTTTCCAGCGGAACAATCCAGCGGTTGAGCAAATCACGCGGGCGCACCTGCTGACGACCAAAGTCGTCGATCAGGAACATACCGCCATTTGACTTGACCTGAAATGGCGCTTCGTAGAATTTGTTGGTATCGTCGTATACAAGATCAAGACCTGCCAGGGTGAGTTCTCCACCGACCATAATCATTGGTCGCTTGATATGCACCCAGCGCGGATCAGAAATGACACCCGTTCCCTGCTTCACTGCCCCACCCTTCTCGGACAGGACATGATTCACATCATCAAATACGCGGATGATTTGGCCATCGACATCAATCGCGTAGGGAATCCACATGTCATCGCCAAGGATGAGGCGACCTACAACCTCTGCGACAGTCGTTTTACCGTTACCGGGAGGCCCGTAGAGGAAGATCGAACGGCCTGAGTTGACTGCTGGGCCGATCTTGGCCAACATTTCTTCGGAGATGACCAAATGGGTCAATGCAGGACGCAATTCCGCTTCGTGAACGACGAGCCGTTCGCGATTCTGCGCCTTCAGGGATGCTATGTACTGGGGAAGCGTAACCGGAGCTGCGCCCGCATATTGGGAACGTTCCATCGCCTCGCGGGCTTTTTCCGAACCTTTGCTCGAAATAATGTACTGATAGGATGATTCGCCGAAGCCCCCGGCACCACGTACTTCGATAAATTTCTCACGTTTGAGGAACTCGATAACATTATCAAGTACACCCGTAAAGGGAAGCTTGACGATTTCAGCGATTTCGTGCCCCGCGAGAACACCACCCAGATATAGCACCTTAATAACCAGATCAGCCACATTCAACATGTTCAGCCCGGTATCTTCGAGTGTAGTGAGCGGAGGCGGCGACCAGGTTGCGCCAAACTGCTGGGTTTGGGGCGGGGTCATGGGGCCAGAAAGCTTCTTGATCTGAGGCGGGCGCGGAGGCGCATTACGGATAGGTTGGTCGGACATTCAAACCTCCCGACGGATAGGTTCTCTGCTTGGTTTATGGTATGCTAAACAGATTCGATTATAGATGTGATTCTTCAATCCATTATATAGGACAGTTGTTTAAACACACAAGCAAGCTATGATTGATCGCATTCAATGGCTCGGACACGGAAGCTTCTTTATACAAGGCCCTCCCCTGATTTACATCGATCCCTGGCGCATCACGCGGAATACGTTCCTCGCGGATGTGATTCTGGTGAGCCATCATCACTATGAACACTGCTCATTAGCCGACATTCAGAAGCTGCGCGGCCCGGATACACGGGTAATCGGGAACGAGCTGGTCAAAGCGGAAGTTGAGGGATGCGAGGTGCTGCGTCCCTGGCAAAGCGTGCAGGTTGACCGGGCAGGAATTAAGGCTATCCCGGCCTATTCCCCCAACGGCTGGCAGCATCCCCTCAGTGATGGTGGTTTGGGATTTGTGATTTCTCTAAACCTATATGACATCTATTACGCGGGGGATACCGAGCTGATCCCGGAGATGGAGCGGATTCACCCGGACATCGCGATCCTGCCGATTGATGGGAACGGGACACTGAACATCGCTCAAGCGGTGGAGGTAGTCAAGCAGATGCGTCCCCGCTGGGTGATTCCCTCGAACGTGGGAGCAGATATGGAGGCCAGCGCGAAGCTGTTCAAGCGAGAGGTGGGTGGGCGCGCAGAGGTGGTGCTGCCGGAGTTGAGTGGGTAGTTGTTAGTAAAAATCAGCAATTGTTACGATTTATAGAGTTGATGGCAGAAGTTGGCGGAAAGTGTCTTCCGCCGCCATCATTTCCCCTCAATGATGGCGGCGGCGGCGATGGCGGAAGGGTTTTGGCGCGCCATTCTGCCTTGCGGAAAGTCAAGCGTCGTCAGTCAACAGTCGACAGAAAAGACTCAGAGCGATAATTGTCAACACATCAGTATAGCACAATTGTACTGTAGTGCGGTTCGAGTATTCTAACCGGAGTCGGGACACAGGCAATTCCATATCAATAGCATGGAACGGGTGAGATGTTTGCTGATTGAGCGGCAGTAGGAGATAAAAACGGTTTTGTTCCATAGCGTGTCATCTATTTAGTGACGTATCAGCCTAACACGATGTATTGTGCCTTTACAAAAACATACTGCGCGAACACTTGCGGCAAGCAGTTTGGGGGTGAATTGGAAATACGAACAGAGAGGCGACATAAGGAGACCCAAAACGCAACCATAACCAAACAGGCGGACGGTTGTCATTACCCCTTAATAATGCTACCATAATCGTCACAGGCCATTTGTGCGATTATTTCGACATTTTCCCCTGCCCTACGGCAGCATTCAGGCAAACGGCAGGTTGGAATTGAGGTTAACTATATGTCCGGGTTGGTCAAAAACGGAACCCAGTCACACGACAAAAATCTGGAAGTCGCCCAGGAAAGTATGCTGGATGGTTTAGGGCAGCTTGCGGCATACTTCGGCTTCAGCAAGGTATTCGGGCAGCTTTATGGCGCACTGCTGATGAGTGCCGAGCCGCTCAGTCTGGATGATCTGGTCGAACTACTGGACATCTCAAAGGCCAGTGTGAGCATGAATTTGCGCACCCTGGAGCATATGGGCATGGTACGGCAGGTGTGGGTACGCGGCGGCGGTGGACGGCGGAAATTCTATGAGGCGGAAGTGGATTTCTGGCAGATCATCTCGAACGTGCTGAGTGGTCGCGAGATGCGCGATGTTGACCGGGCATTGACCGTCATGGGCGAAAATGTTGATCGTCTGTCGAAAGCCATGCCCAATATGAGCGATGAAGATCAAAAACTGGCAGGGCTGTATCTGGAACGCATCGAGCAGATGCAAAGTCTGTTTAAGTTCGCACAGTTGATGATTGCCAGCATTCTTTCGAAGGCTGGCGAAGTCGATTTCCACGATGTATCACGGGTCGATATTGAGTAAATAGTGCGGAGTGCTGAGTTCCAAGTTCTCAGTCAAGAAAGAAGAATATCAGCTCCATTAATTCGGGCTTGTGAGGGGTTGGGGCATTAGCATATAATCATATTTTTACGGGGAAGTGGCGGAATTGGCATACGCGCATGACTTAGGATCATGTGGTTCACACCTTGCGGGTTCGAGTCCCGCCTTCCCCATTCATTCCAGCCATTCATTCATCACACATGCAGGACGTAAGATTTGTTGGCGAGTCATCGTTCATTGATTATCGCGCGATAAGTCTAACAAAAGATTTACACCATCACATTTTTACCAGTGCTATAATGAAATTTACGCCAGCCTCTGTAAGGAAAACCTCTTGAATATTCAAACGGAAAGACTCGAAAACCATACTGCTCGGCTGACTGTGCCCATCGAGGCAAAACAGTTGGAGCAGGCGAAGCAAGATGCCGCGCGAAAAATCTCGAAGAAAGTGAATATCCCCGGATTCCGTAAGGGGAAAGTGCCCTATCGCATTCTACTGCAATATATCGGCGAAGGCTCGATTCTGGAAGAAGCCATTGAGATTCTGAGCAACAACATCTACAAAAAAGCGCTGGAAGAAGCAAAGGTGGAACCCTATGGGCCGGGCAGCATCGACGATTTCAAGGTCGAGCCGGAACCGACGCTGGTGTTTACTGTACCGCTGCAACCCACCGTTGATTTGAATGATTACCGCACTGTGCGGCTGGATTACAATGCGCCGACCATCGAAGATGATCAGGTCGATAAGGCCATGCGTCAACTTCTGGAACAACAGGCAGTCGTGGAAGACAGCCAGAATCCGGTAGCGATGGGCAACCGCGTAACAATGGAACTGTATGCCAAGCTGCTGGACGATGACAAGCCAGAAGGCGAAACGGCGGAAGCCTCAGCCGAAGAAGCGCACGAACATGAACATGAACATGAACACGGCGAAGAACACGATCATGACCACGAACACAGCCACGATCACGATCATGGATTAGGTGGCGAAGAATTCATCCACGAACACAGCGCAACCATCATGTTCAGCGAGGAAAGCGAAGAACCTATTCCGGGCTTCCGTGAAGCGCTGATCGGCGCGGCGGTGGACGAGGAACGCGAATTCGAACTGACCTACCCGGACGATAAAGAAGAATACGAAGATCAGGCTGGGAAACGCGCTCAGTTCAAAGCCAAAATCCTGAAGATTGAGAATGTCACGCTGCCAGTGATGAACGATGATTTCGCGGCGCGTGTGACCGAAAAAGAAGAAAAGCCGCTGACGCTGCTGGAGCTGCGGGTGCGGATGCGTGAAAACCTGCAAAAAGCTGCTGAGAACGATGCCAAATCGCGCTATGCAGCAGACGTGCTGGACATGATTGTCGATAAAGCAACGGTCTCCTACCCCGAAATGATGATTGATGACCAGAGCGAAGATTATCTGAAGCGGATGGATCAGGAACTGCGCCGCCAACGGCTGACGCTGGATGACTATATTCGCATTTCCGGCAAGAGCCGTGATGATCTGAAAGCGGATTACCGTGAGGCTGCTATCCGCAATATCAAGCGCGGGTTGGTTCTGCGCGAGGTAAGGGAAGCAGAAAAACTTGAAGTACCGGACAGCAAGGTTGATGAAGAAATCAACAAAATGCTGCAACAATTTGGCGACCAGGCGGAAAGCCTGCGTTCAGCGCTGGATACCCCTACCATGCGCGCGAACATTAAAGATGATCTGCTCCAACAGGGGGTACTGGATCGCATTTCCGCGATTGCGAAGGGTGAAGCACCCGAATTGAATGCGGTTGTAGAAGAAGTTGCACCAACATCGAGCCAAGATACGGCAGAAGAAGGAGAAACTGCTCAATGAATGTCTATAACGTCATCCCGATGGTGATTGAACAGGGGAGCCGGGGCGAACGCGCCTACGATATTTATTCGCTCCTCTTGCGGGATCGTATTGTGCTGCTAGGGACACCGATTAATGACCAGATTGCGAACCTGATTGTGGCGCAACTGCTGTATCTACAGCGGGAAGACCCGGATCGCCAGATCAACATGTACATCAATTCGCCTGGTGGCGTGGTGTACGCGGGATTGGCCATTTATGACGCGATGCAGCAAATTTCATCGCCGGTTAGTACCGTTGCGCTGGGTTTAACCGCCAGCTTTGGCACGGTACTGCTGACAGCTGGTGAAAAAGGACTGCGCTACGCACTGCCGAACGCCACAATCCACATGCACCAACCGCTCGGCGGCGCACAGGGTCAGGCTTCGGACATCGTTATTCAGGCGAATGAAATCATGCGTCTGAAGGACAAGCTGAACAACATTTTCGTCAAGCACACTGGGCAAGATCGCGAAATCCTGGAACGCGACACTGACCGCGACATTTATTTTGGCGCGGAACAAGCCGTGGAATACGGCTTGATTGACGCGGTTCTGGGCGCTGGCGCTCCGGCTGCGACCAATGGAGCTAAGGGGGAAGCCAAGAAGTGAGTTATATACCCGGCAGTCACCGCTGTTCGTTCTGTGGTCGCAGCGATCTCGAAGTCGAGCATCTGCTGGCTGGGCCAAACGGCGTGTTCATCTGCAATCGATGCGTTGAACGCTGCCAGCTTAAACTGATGGAGGCCAATGTGGCTCCGTCATACCAGTTCCACAGCGACCACTTTGAGATTGAGCATTTGCTTGCGCCGCGTGAGATTATGGCTCACCTGAATGAATATGTAGTGGGTCAGGAACAGGCCAAGCGTGTGCTGAGTGTAGCGGTTTATAACCACTACAAACGCATTCTCTCAGATAAGACATCCGGTGATGTGGAGCTGCAAAAAAGCAATATCCTGATTATGGGGCCAACTGGCAGTGGTAAAACTCTACTGGCGCAAACGCTGGCACGCATTCTGGATGTGCCCTTTTGCATCGCAGATGCTACGGCGCTGACCGAAGCCGGGTATGTCGGTGAAGATGTCGAAAATATCCTGCTGCGCCTGATTCAGGCGGCAGATGGCGATATTGCGCGGGCTGAAAAAGGTATCATCTACATTGATGAAATCGACAAGATCACACGCAAGTCAAATGATAATCCCTCGATCACCCGCGATGTTTCCGGCGAAGGTGTCCAGCAAGCGCTGCTGAAAATTCTGGAAGGCACGTTGGCGAATGTACCTCCGCAGGGTGGACGTAAACACCCACATCAGGAGTTCCTGCAAATTGATACCACTGACATTCTGTTCATTTGCGGCGGGATGTTCGATGGCATTGATGATCGAATCGGCAAACGTATCGGCTTGACTGGCTCACTCGGTTTCATGGCGGAAAATCGCAAGACAGTAATGGATAAGGCCGCCCTGCTGCACGAGGTCAGTCCGGAAGACTTGATGTCATTCGGCATGATCCCCGAATTCGTGGGGCGCTTGCCAGTCATCGTGAATGTTGATCCGTTGAGCCGGGAAGCGCTGATGGAGATTCTGGTCGAGCCGAAGAACGCGCTGGTCAAGCAGTATCAGCATTTGCTCTCGCTGGATGATGTCGAACTGGTGTTTGAAGAATCGTCACTGGGCGCAGCGGCGGATCTGGCGATGCAGCGCGGCACAGGCGCACGCGGCCTGCGTTCGATCATCGAAAGTCGTTTACTGAACGTGATGTTCGAAATTCCCGGACGTGACGACATTCAGCGCGTGGTTGTCGACGAAGATGTTATCACTGGCAAAGTCATGCCACGCATCTTCACTGAAAACGACATCGAAATCACATGGTCGGATGATGGGCGACTGAATCCGGCAGCGTAGAAAAGCGAATAGCGGTAAGCGCTTAGCCGTTAGCTAGAGATCAGACAGGGGGCGAACAGCCTCCTGTTTTTGTTTCCGAGGCCCTTTGCGGAAATACGCGAAGTATGATAATCTGAAACAAAACAAATGTTCGTATGGAGAGCAGCAGTGGATTTTGATGACGTGCGGAAAATCGTCTTTTCATTCCCCGGTGTTGAGGAACATACCGTTTTTGGTGGGCCGTCGTTTAAGGTCGGCAAGAAGTACCTGGCTGGCAACGCGAAAATTGACCCGGACGCACTATGCTTAAAGCTGCCCGATCGATTGCAGCGCGATTTTCTGGTGACATCGCAGCCCGATATTTATTACGCGCCGGAGCATTACGCCAGTTTTGGGGCGGTGTTGGTGCGGCTTTCCAAAGTTGATCGGGATGAGCTGCGCGACCTATTTGAACAGACGTGGCGAGCCAATGCGCCGAAAAAGCTGGTGGCAACCTACAATGCCAGGCAAGTAGACGGGAAAGTCGTTATAATACTCCCTGATTCATCCACCTAAGGGGAGGCACATGAGCAACGAATTCACATTAATCGGCAAACCGAAACCACTGATTGACGGTCAACCCAAAGTGACCGGCGCGATTCGCTATACGGCGGATTTGCAGCTTACGAGTGTCCTCCATGCACGATTTGTCGGCAGTCCTTACCCTCATGCGCGAATCAAGTCGATTAATACTGAGGCGGCACTCACTGTACCCGGTGTGGTATGGGTGTTAACGGCGGCGGATTTGCCCGATATTGCGCCAAGCGATCGCGCTCGGCTGCTGCTGGCACGGGATCGGGTGATTTTCCCCGGTCAGCCTGTAGCGCTGGTGCTGGCGGAAAGTGAAGCCGCTGCCGCAGATGGTGTTGAGCAAGTTTTCGTGGACTATGAACCGCTCTCCGTTGCGGTCACACTGGATGAGGTGATGGCAGATGGTGCACCGCTGGTCTGGCCGGACGGCATCCCCGGTCAGGAAGCAAGCAAAGGCAGCAACATTGCCAACGAAAGAACGCTCAAGCGAGGCGATGTCGCAGATGGATTTGCAAAAGCAGACGTGGTTATTGAGCGAACCTTCACTTCCCCGATGGTGCATCAAAGCCCGGTAGAGACAAAGTCAGTGCTCGTGCAACCCGACTTGCTCACTGGTGGGGCAACGATCTGGTCAGCTACACAAGGGCCGTTTGAAGTACGACAAACTGTCGCGGAAACACTGGGAATTCACGACACCGATGTGCGCGTAATCGCCATGCCCATTGGCGGCGGATTCGGCAGTAAAGAAGGTTTGTACGAGCCATTGGTGGCACTGGCGGCACGAGCTGTCAAACGGCCTGTCCGATTGGTGCTGACACGGATGGAGGAAATCGCAGCAGGCAACCCTGCCCCACCGATGATTATTCGGGCAAAAATCGGTGCGACCAAAGAAGGTCATCTGTCTGCCATTGAAGCGGATATTAGTCTGGATGTAGGCTGCTTTCCAACAGGATGGCTGGGTTCATTCGCGGGTTTCATGACCTGTTATTCCTATCGATTTGACAGCTTTCATGTCACCTCGCGCGAGGTATTGAGTTTTAAGCCTTCTGCTGGGTCGTATCGCGCACCAAGTGGGCCTACTACATCCTTCGCAGTCGAAACGATTCTGGATGAACTGGCAGCCACGCTGCATATGGATCCGCTGGAACTGCGGATGCGCAATCAGGTGCGTGAGGGCGATATGTCCCCCAGCAATGAAGCCTGGTCGAAAATCGGAATGCGCGAAGTGCTGGAAAAGTTGATGTCGCATCCGGCATGGCAAAATCGTGAACAGACACGCGCGGCAGGGCGCGGTGTTGGGGTAGCAATCGGCGGGTGGCCGGGTGGATTCGAACCCGCAGCGGCGGTGTGTTCGCTCAACCGCGATGGCATTCTGCAAATAAACGTTGGTTCGCCGGACATCAGCGGTGTTGGAACCAGTTTCGCCATCATGGCGGCGGAAGTATTTAATATCTCGACTGAACAGGTGAAAGTCGTCATCAGTGATACCGAAACAGCACCTTTCGCAGGAATGAGCGCCGGGAGCAAAGTGACCTACACAACCGGAGCGGCAGTAGTCAAAGCAGCGCAGGAAGCACGACAGCAAGCATTGGTTATTGCTGCGGAGGAGTTCGAGGCAGCGGTCGAAGATCTGGAAATCGTGGATGGCAAGATACAGGTAAAAGGTTTCCCAGCCAAAACTCTGACACTGACCGAAGTCGCCCGTAAAACAATGGGATTCGGTGCGGGTTACAGCCCGGTTATCGCGCAAGGACGGCAGGTGCAAATCACCAGCGCACCGACCTTTAATGCGCAGTTGGCAGAGGTTGAGGTTGACCGCGAAACGGGCGAGGTAAAAGTACATAAATTGGTCGTAATACAAGATGTCGGGCGCGCCATCAATCCTCTGGCGATTGCAGGCCAATTACATGGCGGCGCGACACAGGGAGTCGGCTGGGCGCTGCTGGAAGGGATGCGTTATGATGAGAGTGGTCAACTGCTGACCGGAACATGGATGGATTACGCCGTGCCGCACAGCACACAAGCCGCTTCAGAGATCGAGGTACTGCTGGTGGAAGTCCCGTCGGAAACGGGGCCGTTTGGGGCACGCGGCGTGGGTGAAACACCTGTGGTTCCGACAGCGGCGGCGATTGCCAACGCGATTGCCGATGCTACCGGGGTGCGCATGACCGATATTCCCATGACCGCTCCGACTGTGCTGACGGCGCTGCAAAATCATCATTAAACAAAAGCTTCACAAAGAGGCGATGCGGCTTCTTCATCGTCCTGTTAAAACATATCCAACCAAAGTCCTTCCCCAAAATGACCGGGGAAGTTACCCTTAAATTTGTTAAGGCTTATCCTAGCGTGTAGAACTTACTGATGGTAACATTACAATGAGACAAGTTTCACAAACAGCCAGAGGGCAGGGAGTCAAAAATCGCTTATGCCTGCAAACATCCCTGACATTGTAATTGGGCGCTTGCCCGTTTATCTTCGGGCGCTCACTCGCCTCTCGCAGGAAGGCCACGAAGTCACCTCGTCGCACGAACTCGGTCAACGGTTGGGCATCAGCTCGGCGCAGATTCGCAAAGACCTTTCTCATTTTGGCGGCTTCGGCAAGCAGGGAACGGGTTATCAAATCGCGCATCTGATCGAACAGCTTCGACAGGTTCTGAAGGTCGATAAAGATTGGGAAGTTGCGCTGGTCGGTGCAGGTGATCTGGGTACCGCGCTGGTACATTACAAAGGCTTCTCCAATCGCGGCTTTCACATCACCCATGTTTTTGATAATTCCCCGCAAAAAGTGGGGCAGAAACTGGCCGATTTCAACATCACCTCAACAGATGATATGGCGCGAATTGTCGCGGAACGTGGCATCAAGATTGCCATGATTGCTGTACCCGCCGAAAAAGCACAGGAAGTAGCTGACCAGTTAATTCAGGCAGGGGTGCGCGCGATCCTGAATTACGCGCCCATCAGCCTCAACGTACCGCCTCATGTGCGTGTACAGCATATTGACCCGGTAGTTCACATCCAGCGGATGACCTACTATCTGACATGAGTCATTTGTTGGTTTTTAGTGGCTAGTTGTTAGTAAAATCACACTAACCACTCGATAACTACTTAGACTATGATCCGCCAGTTTCAAAGTATATCGAACTAATTCTGGATAATCCGGCGCAAAATGGCCTTATCTTCCAGCGCTCGCCCTGCCCCGACTGCTACCGCGATCATCGGATTTTCGGCACGATACACCGGAACACCCGTCTCGCGGGTCAGAAATTGATCCATACCCCGCAGTAATGCTCCGCCACCCGTCAGGACAATACCACGATCAATAATGTCGGAGGCGAGTTCGGGCGGGGTATTGCCCAGCACCGATTTGACTACGCCAGAAATAATCGAGAGTGGTTCTTGCAGTGCCTCAACCACTTCACCTGTGTTGATCGTCACGGTACGCGGCAAACCGCTGACATTATCACGCCCCTGAATCTCCATCGACATGCTTTCGGCAATGTCGACTGCCGCGCCAACCTGAATTTTGATCGATTCAGCGGTGGGTTGACCGATGCTGAGGTTATACTTTCGGCGGACATAGCTGATGATAGCTTCGTCCTGACGCAAGCCGCCGACACGTCCACTTTCCGCGCGAACAATGTTGTTCATGGTGAGAATGGCTGCCTCGGTGATACCGCCGCCAATGTTGACGACCATATCCCCGGCGGGTGTCCCTACCGGAAGCCCTGCCCCAATCGCCGCAGCCAGTGGTTCCCAGATCAGAAATGCTTCACGCGCGCCTGCCGCCAAAGCCGCTTCATGCACCGCGCGTTTTTCCACACTGGTCACGCCATACGGTACAGAAACCATCACCGTAGGCTTAAAAATGCGTACACGTCCGGCAACCTTGTCGAGAAAGTAGCGCAGCATAGCCTCGGTCACTTCATAATCGGCAATCACACCATCACGCAGTGGACGGACGACCTGAATATCTTCTTCGTCGACCCTGCCGAGCATTTCACGGGCAGGCTGTCCAATTTCCTTGATGGTCTCATCTTCTGTTGTCAAGGCGACCAGTGACGGTTCCTGTAAAACGATTTGCCCACCTTCATAGATGAGGACATTCACCGTACCGAGGTCAACACCCAGTTGTTTTTGAAATAATCCCATATCAAAACTCGCTTGTGAACGGCAAAACCGTCACTCTTATACACCATGTGCCCTATAAATAGCAACGCCCGGACGGAAAAATCGTCCAGGCGTTGGTTAAATCCGTTTGCAGCCGCAGCACTAGTTGACGTTGTTATCGTCCATGATACGCAGCACACTGGAACCGCGACTCTTGATTTTCATCTTGACCTTGAGCGCAAGTTCGGCGCGGCGGAGTTCGAGTGCAGCAGCACGATTTTGTGCTTCCGGGACACCCTGCGCCATCATCTGCGTGGCGCGGCTGCGAGCAGCTTCAATCTTTTGCTCATCCAGTTCGAAGGACGATTCCGCCAGATCAGCCAGGACGACAATTTTATCGGGGCGGACATCCACCACACCGCCATAGATCACGAAGCGTTCTTCGCGTCCCTGCTTACGGATGACCAGTTCGCCAAAACCCATCGTCGTGAGGACGGGGGCGTGATGCGGCAGCACACCCATTTCACCTTCTGCGGCGGGAATGATGACCATATCCGCTTCGCGTTCCTCAAAGACTTTGCGTTCCTGAGTAACGACTTCTACATGAATCGGCATTGTTGCTTCTCTCCTTTACACCCTTTTCGCTCGCTTGCAGCCCTCTATTTTGTTCGCAGGGAGGGTCTTAGACCCTCCCCTACTGAGGGATACAAGAAGGCGTAAAGTTATTCCTTTGACTTCTCGTAGCGTTCGAGAACGTCCTCAATCGGCCCAGCCATATAGAACAACTGCTCAGGGATATGATCGAGTTCGCCGTTCAAAATCATACGGAAGCCGCGAATAGTGTCCTTGACCTTGACATAACGGCCTTCACGACCCGTGAACTGGGTCGCGACGAAGAACGGTTGGCTGAGGAACTGCTCGATTTTACGAGCGCGTGCCACCAGCAGCTTGTCGTCGTCGGAAAGTTCGTCGATACCGAGAATGGCGATGATGTCCTGAAGGTCTTTGTAGCGCTGAAGCACTTTCTGCACGTCACGCGCAGTCTGGTAATGTTCTTCACCCACAATGAGCGGGTCGAGAATTTTACTGGTGCTCGCAAGCGGATCAACCGCCGGGAAAATCGCCTTCGCCGCAATAGCACGTTCCAGCGCGATGGTTCCGTCGAGATGGGTGAACACCGCCACCGGAGCGGGGTCAGAGTAGTCGTCCGCCGGGACATAAACCGCCTGCATCGACGTGATTGAACCCGTCGTGGTGGAGGTAATACGTTCCTGCAACTGCCCCATCTCGTCCGCCAGCGTGGGCTGATAACCGACTGCGGAAGGCATACGGCCTAGCAGCGCGGACACTTCCGAACCCGCCAGCGAGTAACGGAAAATGTTGTCGATGAACAGCAGCACATCACGGCCTTCGTCACGGAAGTGTTCCGCCATTGTCAGACCGGACAGTGCCACGCGCAGACGCACACCGGGCGGCTCGTTCATCTGCCCGAAGGTCATCGCCAGCTTGTCTAACACACCGGCTTCGTCCATTTCATGGTACAGCGCTGTACCTTCACGAGTACGTTCACCGACACCCGCGAACACTGACAGACCGGAGTGCTGGGTAGCGATGGAATTAATCAATTCCTGAATGGTCACGGTCTTACCGACACCGGCACCACCGAAAATACCGACCTTGCCACCCTTCGACATGGGAGCGACCAGATCAATAACCTTCATGCCTGTTTCGAACACTTCGATTTTGGTTGACTGCTCATCGAAGGTCGGCGCAGAGGCATGAATGGGACGGCGTGGCGCACTGGCGGGAATAGGTTCCCCACCATCCACCGGACGACCCAGAACGTTGAAGACACGGCCCAATGACACCGGCCCAACCGGAACCGTGATTGGTGAGCCAGTTGAGAAAGCCGGGACATTGCGCTGCAAACCATCGGTGGTATCCATCGCGACGGTGCGGACGGCACTGTCGCCGAGGAGCAACTGCACTTCCAGAATCAGGTCTTCCTGTCCTTCACGCGGGACACGGATCGCGTCAAAAATATCGGGGAGCTGGCCTGCGGGGAATTCAACATCTACCACCGCGCCCAGCACCTGGGAAACACGCCCTTGAACTTCTGCCATATTTCTATATCTCCTGTTTCATGCTGTTCACGGTCAGGTTATGATTCCCGACCACCATCCAATTTTTCCTGATACTGCTTCAAACCGTCCCAATCACCTTTTGCCGCGAATGCAGCCTGCTTAGGCCAGGTTGGGATGCTGGGGGCAAAACGCATTCCCGCTGCTTCAATCGCCTGTTGTATGGTTTCCTGCGTTGCTTGTGAGAGCTTCTCGTAGCTATCCAAACCACCAGCCACCAGTGCGGCGGACATCTTGGGGCCAATTCCCTCGATCTTTGTCAAATCATCGCCCTTCGCAGCTTTGGATTTAGACGCTTTGGGCTTCGGCGGTGGTTCAGCCTGAATCGTCTGGTAGGCGATTTTGGGGGAAGAACCATTAGTGCCTTTACCCGTTTCAATGCTCTCCGCCAGTGCATCAATCGAAGCCTGCAAAGCATTCGCGCCACCCACGATGTCGAGGATTTCCGCAGTAATGACGGATTGGCGCACCTTGTTATAAACCAGAGTCAGATCAGCGGTCAGTTGGGTCGCATTGTCCGACGCATTGCGCATGGCAACCATACGCGCCGAGTGTTCGCTGGCCTGACTTTCGAGCAGCGCATGATAGAGTTGAAGCTCGGTGAAACGCGGTGCGATTTCGTCCAGAATAGCCTGTGCACTCGGCTCATATTCGTAAATGAGCGAACCACTGCTCACTTCCGGAACGCCCTTGAGCATATCTGACAAAATCTGATCATCGGTCATGTAGGGCTGCATGGGCAGCCAACTCAAAACCGTCGGACGCTGGGTCAATGTATTGATAAAGTCGGTATAGGCAATGAATACCGCGTCCACCTGACCGCTCAGAAATTCATCAATCGCCAGCTTGGCAACCGGTGATACCGTAGCAATGGTCGGGTCAGCCGGTAAACCGCTGAATTCCGCCACGACATTCGCATGAGCACGAATCAGCGAGTCACGCCCTTTCTTGCCCATCGTCACATAGCGAGTCGGTTTATTTAAGCGCTGCGCAAAACGCTGCGCCACACGGATGATGTTGGAGTTGAACGCCCCGGCCAGACCACGATCTGATGTAATGACGACGATCATCACATTCTTGATCTCGGAACGGGCGGTCAACAGCGGGTGAAGGGGCATCCCTTTCACCGATGTACTTTGCACATTGAGCAGAATTTCCCAGGCTTTTTCGGCAAAAGCACGGCTTGCCAGCACACGCGCCTGCGCCTTACGGACACGGGACGCGGATACCGCTTCCAACGCGCGGGTAATCTGGGAAATATTCTTGATGCTGCGGATGCGATTCTTAACTTCGCGTGCTGTAGCCATTTATTTCTCCTTGATTTCATCCCGTCGGGCAAACCAATGGCGGCATGCCCCGACGAGTATGAAATTAGCTCCAACTCGCACGGAAGGTTTCCAGCGCGTTCTTCAGCTTGGCTTCCTGATCGTCCGTCAGAGTATTGGTTTCGGCGATGCTGGCGGCAAGGTCGGAAAACTGGCTGTTGAAAGAGCGCAGGAAAGCAACTTGCCATTCCTTCACCCGTTCCAACGGCACATTGTCCAGATAACCTTTTGTACCGGCATAAATCAGAGCGACTTGATCGGTCAGGGCGAGCGGCTGATACTGCGGCTGCTTGAGCAGTTCAGTCAGACGCAAACCGCGATCCAACTGCTGTTGGGTAGCTTTGTCGAGATCAGAGCCGAACTGCGCGAAGGCCGCCAGTGAACGGAACTGCGCCATATCGAGACGCAAACCACCAGCCACTTTCTTCATGGACTTGGTCTGCGCGTCACCACCGACGCGGCTGACGCTGATACCGACGTTAATAGCGGGACGCACGCCGGCATAGAACAATTCTGGTTCGAGGTAAATCTGACCGTCGGTAATCGAAATAACGTTGGTGGGGACGTAAGCAGACACGTCACCGAGCAGGGTTTCAATAACCGGGAGCGCAGTCAAACTACCACCACCACGCGCATCACTCAACTGAGCGGCACGTTCCAGCAAACGGCTGTGGAGATAGAACACATCGCCGGGGTAGGCTTCACGTCCCGGTGGGCGGCGCATCAGCAGCGATACCTGACGATATGCCCAGGCGTGCTTGGAAAGATCATCATAGATGACCAGCGCGTCCTTGCCATTTTCCATAAACCACTCGCCAATGGCGCAGCCCGCGTACGGCGCAATATAGTTCATTGCTGCTGAGTC
>JBGAGR010000028.1:0-42760 GCA_044226645.1 Aggregatilineales bacterium | reverse complement strand
TAAAGCGGATGGATGGCAAAGCGAACCTTTTGAGCCAACAATACGCGATGGATTTATCTTCGCGCGAGGTTCGTCCGACGATAAAGGTCAGGTCATCGTTCATCTGAAAGCGGCTGAAGCGGCACTCGCGAACGGCGGAAAACCTCCTGTGAACCTGAAGTTCCTCTTTGAAGGCGAGGAAGAAATCGGTTCGACGCACCTGGATGCCTTTATCAGCGCGAATAAAGAACGGCTTAAGGCAGATGTTTGTGTAATCTCCGACAGCGGAATGCCCACACCCGATCAGCCATCGATCATTTACGCCCTGCGCGGGATGATTACGATGGATTTGATCGTGACTGGCGCGGCTCATGATGTCCACAGCGGAACTTATGGCGGAGCCATTCATAATCCGATTCAGGCATTGACCGAAATTCTCGCCCAACTCCATACACCAGATGGTCGAGTAGCTGTTCCCGGCTTTTATGATGATGTCTTGCCCCTTTCCGATGATGAGCGAATGGAACTCAGCCGGACAAAATGGAGCGAAGCGGATTGGAAAGCCGAAACCGGTGTCCCGGCCTTGTGGGGCGAACCCGGCTTCGAAATTCATGAACGAACGGGCGCACGTCCCACGCTGGAAATTAACGGCATCGCGGGTGGATACTTTGAAACCGGATTTAAAGGCGTGGTTCCCGCGAAAGCCTGGGCAAAAATAAGCTGTCGAATTGTGGCGAATCAAGACCCCAACAAGATTGGTCAATTGGTTCAGGATTACATTCGGAAGCTCACACCACCCACTGTGCGAAGCGAGATTCTCAATTTTCATGGCAACCATGCCTCGTTTGTAGATATTCATACACCAGCAATGCAGGCCGCAATTACGGCTTACGAGCAAGGCTGGGGCAAAAGGCCGATTTTTATGCGTGAAGGTGGAAGCATCCCGGTTGTCTCGAATTTCCAGAATGAGTTGGGAACGCCTGTGATTTTGATGGGCTTTACCCTGAACAACGACGGCGCACATGGCCCGAATGAACGCTTTAATATCGAAATGTTCCGCAAGGGCATTCACACCACCCTGCATTTTTACGAGGAGATCAGTAAAGCACGATGACCGCAGCACATGATTATGCTCACCAAAACGCACAGGTTTTCCTGAACCAGTTGAAAGACCTGATTCGGATTCCAAGCGTCAGCACTTTGCCGGAAAAGAAAGCCGATATGCAGCGAGCAGCCGAATGGTTGGCGGCGGATATGAAACGCATTGGGCTGGAAAAAGTCACCATCCTTCCTACAGGTGGACATCCCGTTGTGTATGGCGAATGGATGGGCGCTGGAAAAGACGCGCCGACCATTCTGGTTTACGGGCATTATGATGTGCAGCCCGCCGTGATGGAAGATGGTTGGGATCATGAACCGTTTGACCCGATTGAGAAAAACGGCAGGCTGTACGCACGCGGTTCCAGCGATGATAAAGGGCAAGCATTCCTCCAATTAAAGGCGGCGGAATCCCTGCTGGCGAACGGTGGAAAATCACCTGTCAACCTCAAGTTCCTGATCGAAGGCGAGGAAGAAATCGGCAGTGCGCATCTGGGCAAATTTGTAGCCGATAACCGTGACATGCTGATGGCGGATGCCTGTGTGATTTCCGATACTGGCATTAAGGACTTGCAAACCCCTTCCATTTGCTATTCGACACGCGGCCTGATGTATATGGAATTCGAGGTCTTTGGGCCAAAACAGGATTTGCACAGCGGCGGTTACGGCGGGATTGTGCATAATCCGGTTCAGGCGGCGGCTGAGATTATTTCCAAACTCCATAATGACGACGGAAGCATTTCCGTTCCCGGTTTTTACGATGATGTCCTTCCGTTGAGCGAAGCTGAACGGGAAACCTTACGAGCCAATGCCCCTACAGCAGATGAATACCAGAGCGCGACGGGTGTACCGGAATTCTGGGGCGAGGCCGATTATGCTCTGCATGAGCGCATCGGCGCACGTCCGACGCTGGAAATCAACGGCTTCGCAGGCGGATTTTACGGCGCAGGCTCGAAAACCGTTCTCCCAGCCAAAGCACTGGTAAAAGTAAGCTGTCGGCTGGTCGCGAATCAGGCTCCGCAAAAAATCTACGAATTGGTACGCGATCATATTCTCAAAATCGCCCCTCCGACGGTGCGGGTCGAAGTGCGACTGCTTTCGGAAGGCTACCCGGCGATTACCCCGCTTGACAGTCGCGCCATGCAGGCAGCGAGTCATGCTTACGAGCAGGTGTGGGGTAAAAAGCCGTTTTACGAACGCGGCGGTGGAACCCTGCCGATTCTGGCAGATTTCCAGCAGCAGCTTAACAACATTCCCATTGTATTGATGGGATTCGGCCTCAGTGACGATGGCGCTCACGGGCCAAACGAGAGTTTTACGATTGAACTGTTCCATAAAGGCATTGATACAGCCATTTACTTCTTACAGGAAATGGGAGCAAGTCAATAGTCATCAGTCAACAGGTGCAAGGTACAAGGTTCAAGAGCATTTCGTCTTCACTGCCATGTACTGCCAGAGATTGACGGACGGTGTAAGGGAGCATATGGCAGAAGTGGCGGCAGAATGGCGAGGGAAAATCCCTCTCAAAAAGTTGGCAGTGGCGGCACTGACCAAATGCCCGGTTAGAAAATGGTTTCGCGGCGGCGGCGAACTATTTTGCCGCTGCAATCTTCGCTGCAAACTCAGGTGTCCGGTTTCCAGTTTTCTGTCCTGCAATTGCAAATATTGCACGATTTCCCCGTAACCGTGATGGCGTAGGGGGATTGTTGCAATGTTTGCAATGTGACTGCCACCAACAGGCAGGAGTGGCAGCAGTAGTTGCCCTGTGTGTAGTGCTGCCATCGTCCCCAGAATTGCTTTTCCATTGGTTCACCGCATAGCCTCATCACAAAAGTACTGTGAGAATCACATACAGACCAGAGTAATGTAAATCTGATGGAAAAGGGCTACCTTTTGGTAAACTTTTCGGTATGAATGTTCTAACCAAGCGCGGGATACTACTTGACCAGAAAAGCATACCTAGCACTAGCGAAAACACAGGGTTCAACATGTTGAACCCCTACAAAGGCAGGTGAAACACCCTAACAATACAGTACGCGATCTATTTTCACGAAACCTTAGTTTGACCAGAGCGATTTGATCTTTGACCAATCATCGTCGCTGGTTTGCCATTCGGCATAGATGGCAATGCCTTTAACCAATTTGGCTGCATCCCCGCTCACCTGCCCCAACCCCTGACGAATACCATCGACTGCGGAAGTGACATTTTCTACCGCCGGGTCATGGGTCGGAAGCTGGGCATCGTAAGTCGGAACACCGATGAGAATCTCGGTGGTGGTCTGCAAATCAGTAATGGCGGTGGTGAAGGATTTGATCTGATAGGCAACCCAGGCGGAATAATCGGCAGGGGTTGGCAAACCACTGTTATAAGCGGTTACAATGAGTTGATCTGCCAATAAGGCCACACGCTGCTTAAAGGGTTCATCCCAGAAGGTGTCCGGCGCGATCTGGGGCGGCATGGGAATATTGGCATCGGCAGGTGTCCAATCCGGCGGGACGGCAACCGCCATGACTCCGGTTTCGCCGATAGTCGCACGGACTTTGCGCAGGAGCGCCAGATAATTTTCATCGTTATTGGATACCGGGACAATATTGAGCGCGATACCATCGAAGCCGAATTCGGCGATGATACGCTGGCTAAAATCGGCAATCATCTGCTGCACATTGGGATCGCCCAAGCGGTTATTGCCATCCGCGCCCTGCGAACCGATGCTCAACCAACCGTAGAGATTGGCTTTCGGGTAAAGGCGTTTAAATTCTTTGGCGAAAGCCTTTACCTGATCGAGCTTAACGGTGTCAGTCCAGGTATTGTTGGGCTGCAAGAGACTGACCCAGGCATAAACTGTGCCGATGCGGTGATCGGTTAATTTCTGCACAAGGCCGTTTACCTGATTTTCATCCGGCACATCGTATGTCCACTGTGTGCCAATCCAAATGGCATTGGAACCAAGCTGAGGGGCATTGTTTTTGAGGCGACCCAGTATAAAAATAACCGCCAGAATAAAAACCACCCCTGCCACGCCATAAAGCATCAGCCGATTGGCGGGCAAATGGATCTCCGGCATCTTGAATCCACCGGAAGGGACAAGCTGGCGGCGTGATACCCCTCCAGAGGGCTGCGCCATCGACTGTTCGCGCTCTTTACGCCGTTCATGCCGTTCACGGGCACGACTTTTGCGGGGCGGTTCTGGTGACGACGGTGTTTCCATGCGAAAACCTTTTCAAAAACCTAATTTTTGAAGCAGCGGCGGGCCGAGTATTAACAAGCCAATGAAAAAGGATGCCACTGCCCCCAACAAAACCGCAGCAGCAGCAACGTCCTTCGCCACCTTCGCCATTGGATGATAATCCGGCGAGGCGAGGTTTACCACTGCTTCGACAGCGGCATTCAAAAATTCAGCCATCCAAACAGCGGTGATGGCTAAAATCAGAATCGCCCACCCTACAGTGTCGATTTGCAACCAGAGG
The DNA here is from genome assembly GCA_044226645.1 of Aggregatilineales bacterium. Lineage (GTDB taxonomy): Bacteria > Chloroflexota > Anaerolineae > Aggregatilineales > Phototrophicaceae > CFX2. Next base: position 38,215 of record JBGAGR010000028.1, on the reverse strand, counting down.
GCAAGGGCAAAAATGACGATGCTGGCAAAGGACATGATGCGGGTGTTTTTCTGATAACGCAGCATGTACAGCCAACCCGCCAGCGCATAGCCGAAACTCTGCACACGATTAGGGCTGGTTATCATACTGTACTGATCGGGATTGATGCGCATGGTGCTAGTGAGGGCATCAAGCACTTTTTTAGTGCGCGTCGTCATGACCTGTTCCTTCCAAACGTGGCACGATGTCTGTCGAAATGCCTAATGATTGCAGGGCTGCGTCCTGAGCCGCCCACATCTCCGCGCGATTTTCAGCGGTATCGTGATCATAACCGAGCAGATGCAATGTACCGTGAACGACCAGGAGCGCGAGGCTATCATTCAGATCGTGAGATTCGCGTTCGGCCTGCGCAGAGGCATAGGGATAGGCGATTACCAAATCTCCCAGATAAGGCGGCTCACCCTCAATTTCCACAGGCGGCGCATCGGCAGGAAAAGAGAGTATATCGGTGTGGGAATCGATATTACGATGCTGGCGGTTCAGGTTGCGCACATAATCGTTATCGGTAATGACGATAGTCAAGGCTGTGTCGGGATGGACATCGTGCTGCGAAAGTACCGTTTTAGAGGCGGTCTGCAAGCGCGATTCATCGACAGCGTAATTTCCCTGATTCTGAACATCAATTTCAAAAGACATAGTGTTTCACTGTTCTTCCGAAACGTCTCGCTTAGCAGGCTGAGTACCATTTTCACCCGAACGGACGGTTTTATGATCGCCTGTGCGGGGCAGCGGCGGCACTTCCGCCAGCGGCTTATTATCTTCTTCGGCGACAGGCTTAGGCTTGACGACGGACATTTCTTTGGTTTGGGTACGCGGGTTGGGAATCTCTACAACCAATGGTTCAACAGGCGGTGTGGCAGGCGGTGTTTTATCGGTATCGCGCACCGTTCGGGTCGCAACATCTGGTGTAACCGTCTCTGACCGGACCGGCTGACGGACACTTTCAGATGTGGCTTCCCTACCCGGAACCCTGAGGTTCGAGGGATAGCTGATACGCGGATGGAAAACCCCCTGCAACATGTCGGCAAAGGTCTTGCGAATGACATGAATGTCATTGAGGGTCAGGCCGGAATCGTCTAACTGCCCGATACGCATCTTGTCGTCGATGACCTGTTGAATGGTATCAACAATTTCCTGCTTTTTGGTGGGCTTACGGGAGCGAACGGTTGCTTCACAACTATCCGCCAGCATGAGAATGGCGGTTTCGCGGGTCTGTGGTTTGGGGCCGGGATAGGTAAATTCTTCCAGATCAACTTCTTTGTCATCACCAGCACGTTCACGCGCCTGCTGGTAAAAATAACTAGCCTGGGTCGTGCCGTGATGCTCCATGATGAAATCACGCAGCCGCACCGGAAGGCGATACTGACGGGCGATTTTTTCGCCGTCGGTGACATGACTGATGATAATCTCGGCGCTGCGGAAAGGATCGTTGAGCGCATCGTGGGGATTGATACCTTCCACCTGATTTTCGGTGAAGAAGGCCGGGTTAATCATTTTGCCGACATCGTGATAGAGCGCAGCAACGCGGACTAAATCGGCATTCACGCCAATAGCGTTGGCGGCCTGCTCGGCCAAGTTAGAAACCTGAAGCGAGTGTTGATAGGTTCCGGGCGCTTCCCGTAGTAAGCGCTGGAGCAACGGTTGATTCGGCTGGCTGAGTTCAACCAGTTTAAGTCCGGTAGGGAGGTTAAAGAGCAGTGTCACGATGTACATGCCGCCTAAAGCAACAGCAGCGGCGAGGATTCCATTGAGTACGCTGTAGAGAATGAGTTCGCCTAAGCCACCATCTACGTTCAGCGGATTGCTGCCTTCGTAAAAAAGGGCGACTACCGCGATATTGGTGAGGCCAACGAGTAAGCCGGGACGGAAGTAACCGTTCAGACGTTCGGCGCGGCGCAAGGTCAGGGAAGCCATAATGCCGCTTACCGAAACCAGCAGCATCAATTCCAGCGAATTGTCCTGCATGAGACCGATTAAAATCCCTAAGCCCAAAACACCAATGATGGCAATTTCGGGGCCAGCCAAGGCAACATAGAGCAAGGCTAACGCAGAGGTCGGGTAGAGATAAATCTGACCATAATCACCTGTAATACGCGCTCCGAACAGCACAATCAGGAATATGGCTGCGAGGAGAATCATGAAACGCGAGGACTGGAACAACGAGGGTTTAAAGCGGGCGATGTAGAGGCCAACGATAACCACTGTCAAAATACTGGCAAGAAAAGCACGTCCAATCTCGCGAAAACGTTGATTGGAAGGGTCGAGAAGTCCCAATTTTTCAAGCGCTTCGTAGGCGGCATCATCAATTTTTTCACCAGCGCGGACAATTATCTGACCGCGCTCAAAACTACGGCGGACGGTCAGATCGGCAGCGGCAGCATCACGCATGGCCTGCGTCCCGGTTTCGTCCAGCAATGTGTTGGGACGAATAAGATTTTTTACAACGGCAACGATGACTCCAGCCTGATCCTCGTTAAAGCGGACGCTAACCTGCATCGGCAATTGGGCAACGACTGAATCCAGGTTGGACTGGCGGATTTCGCCACGCATGACCCGCTCAAGAACACTGGTAATCTGGTCGCTGACCGATGTCCAGGTTTTCTCATCCATCGCCAAAATCTGGACAATCACGTTGTCATCCAGCTTCATGTCGCTGATTTTGCGCAGATCGTCTGTTTTCTGCCCGGATGTGCCGTAGGGATCGTGGCGGACGTTGTTGATGTAGTCCAGAATTTGCTGAGCCAAATCCGACTGCTGGCGCAGCACTGCTGGATCGGGCGAGAAATAAATCTCCGGGACGCTATCGCGTGCCTGCTGACGACGCTGATTGGTCAGCACAACACTGATATAGGACGGGAGATTAATGGGTGCGCGAATATCCTGCGGGGCGGTATCACCCACTTTTATTTCGGAGATATTGTTGACACCCAGAAAAATGGTGTCGTAAGCGACCAGCAGGGTCGCAATCAACACAAAAGCGGCTGACGCAATCGTTACCCCGATGATATGCAAATTGCGCCGGGTACGGGCTGCCGAGATCTGCGTATAGCGTTGGAGCAGTCCTTCAAACCACTCAACCATACCTGTTTAGCTCAATAACTCGCGAACAATCTCATTGACCAGTTTTCCGTCCGCCAGCCCTTTGACTTTGGGGGATAAAACTCCCATGAGCTTGCCCATCTCTTTGGCGGAGGTGACACCGGTCTGTGCAATGGCTTCACGCGCCAACACGACAATTTCATCACGGGAAAGCTGCTTCGGCAGAAATTCTTCCAGAATAGCCAATTCCTGCTTTTCGGCGGCGGCTAATTCGGCGCGTCCGGCCTTTTCGGCTTCGTCAATCGTTTCGCGGCGTTTCTTGGCTTCTTTTTGCAGGACAGTCATGACCTCATCAGCGGACAATTCCTTGCGTGTATCCACTTCGACCTGCTTGATAGCGCTGGTCAGCAAGCGGATTACATCGCGGCGATGATTATCTTTGTTGAGCATTGCCTGTTTCAATGCGGCCTGCAAAGCGGCTTTTGGATCATCCATTCTCGTTCACTCCGTTGGAAAGCCAATCTCATTTTGAGAAATGGCTGAATAGATCACAATTACGGCGGACACGATGTATCGTGCCCCTACAATTATCCGTTAGTCCAGGATGGGTTGGGCAAGCACCCCATTGGGCTGCCATTCATCCAGATGCGCTGACGTTATATGGTCAGTCAGAACACGGGGATGGGTGCAGTGTACCCGGACATAGTTATCAGTATACCCCACATTGATAAAACCGTCTTCGGCTGCGCCGCTGATATGCTCCCATAAGACAGAGAGTGTCTGACCGAGGGCACGATAAGCAAAGCGGCGTTCACCCTCATCCGCAAGTGCCAAGAGACGAGCACTGCGCTGCTTTTTCACTGTTTCGGTAATGTGGTTACGCATACGGGCGGCGGCTGTGCCGGGGCGCTTGCTGTAACGGAAGACATGCATTCCAGCAAATTCCATCTGCTGAATGAACTCTTCGCTGATGGCGAATTCGTCATCCGTTTCGCCGGGGAAGCCAACAATGACATCGGTGGTGATGTTGAGGCCGGGGATGCGTTCACGAGCGGCATTGACCAATGCGCTGAACTGCTGCTGATTTGTGCGGCGGAGCATCCGCTTGAGGGTGGCATCACAGCCGCTCTGCAAGGGCAGATGAAAGTGACGACACAGGCGCGGATTTTGCCAGAGATCGAAAAATTCGGGCGACAAGTCCCAGGGTTCGAGGGAGGATAGTCGTAAGCGGGGTACGTCCGTATCAGCAAGGATGGCCTGAACAAGCTGGTAAAGTCCATCCCGATTACCGAAGTCGTGACCGTAACTGCCGAGATGAACGCCCGTCAAGACGGCTTCCTGATAACCGATGGAATGCAGATAGCGAATCTCATGGATGATTTCTGGCAGCGCTCGACTGCGGCCTGCTCCACGCGCGACGGTAGTGACACAGAAGGTGCAGGCGTTATCACAACCATCCTGCACTTTGACAAAGGCGCGGGTGCGTCCATATGCCCCGAGTTTGTTTTCACGATTGAGCGGCTCAATATCAAAAGGTTCGATGGGCTGACCTGTAACCGATTCGACGAGTTTGTCTTTGCTGAGGTTATCGACGACGCGCTCGACACCGGGCAAAACGGCAATTTCCGCCGGGGCAATCTGTGCGTAGCAGCCCGTAACATTGATTTGAGCATTTTGGTTGAGGCGATGAATTTCGCGCACTAACTGGCGACTGCTGCGGGTAGCGTCCTGTGTGACAGCGCAGGTATTGACTACAACCCAATCGGCCTGAGCCGGGTCTTCGACGACTTCATGCCCCTGCTGGCGAAACTGGCGCGCCATCGTATCAATTTCGCTTTGATTGAGGCGACAGCCTAATGTGCCGGGTCTTCGACGACTTCATGCCCCTGCTGGCGAAACTGGCGCGCCATCGTATCAATTTCGCTTTGATTGAGGCGACAGCCTAATGTGCGGAGATGTACTTTCATTAGCAGATGTCCATGTCTAGTGGACACGATATATCGTGTCCCTACGATGGCCCATAAATTACCAGATTATCAAAGTCTACCACTACGCCGGATTCATCGAAGGTTTCAGCAGCAACACCGATCTGACCATTGGGAATCGAGTTATCAACCAATGTATCGAGCATTTTACCGCTCTTACACTCGCCTGTTTGCTCATCGTAGGTGCTGAGGGCGTTGGGGTCATCCGGTATGCAGAGCAGCATTTGCTGACCATTGACGAAAAATTGGAACTGGTCGCCCTTCGCAATCACCCGAAGAAAATTGGTTACACCGACATGCTGGTTAATGACCGGCGATGAAATCCACATGCTGAGTTCTTTTTGTACGTGATTGACGGAACGCACCACGCGATAATAGCCATCGCTACTGATGAGGAAGAGGTAAAAATCATCGTCGTCGGGGGACGAATTATCCTTATTTTGCAGGCGGAAAATGACCCCATAACCGTTGTTTTCGGGGCCTTCGACGGGCGAGGCGGAAACCTGCAAATCAAAATCGCTGAAATAGGGGTTAGCCTCGGCAAAAGGCAAGCTGTTGACATCGCCAACATCCAAACGCAGTGCGCCTGTATCGAGGATTTGGGATTTCAAGCGACCCGCCGCGAGATTCCAATCCTCCTGAAAGGTGTCGAAGGTTGCCAGATAAGCGACTTTGCCCGATTCAACAGGCACGATGTAATGCCAGTTGGCGGTGAGGCGATATAAACCATAAACCACAACCAGCAAAATGAGCAGTACAACAAAAATTCGGATACGGCGCAAGGAGTAGAACCTCATTCGCTATCCTCACCCCCCAACCCCCTCTCCACTTCGTAGCGAGGGGGAGGAAATCAGAGGAAGCTGGATAACTGCATAAAGCAAGTTTATTTATTAATAGAGGCGATTCTAACACGGTGACAGGTGAGCGTAAACGTACAATTGCCCTACGCTTCGGCACTATCGATGCGATGGATCAGACGGGGATAGATAATCTTTTGTGTAAGCATATAAAACAGATAGAACGCCACGGCAATGTAGAGAGCTATGATGAATATGATTACATCAGCCAGGAAAGGGGCGATGACTATAGGGTAAAACAGGCTGTTGAACAGTTGCAGGGTAATCCAGAAAACTCCCCCTAAAATGACCAGTTGAAAAATCCAGAATGCCAGCACAGCACCCACCGCAGCAAGGGTCAGTGAAAGCCCATTCCGCACCCGAATCGAGATCATGAGACCAAGCAGTGTCATGATCTGCGCTCTCCAGATTGGCTCAACTATATAAGCGAGTACCACAGGCAGTACAGGGAGATAAGACCATATTTGCCCCATGTTAAACAGAGAATTGTACAACACACTGTCCAATGGTATCCCCAGCAAGAACATGATGATAACGGTCAAGCGAACAACAGAAACAAGCATCGTCATCCGCCAGCCCCGCAGGCGTGCAGCGCTGTGTTTGACGGCTAGCAGGTCATTAGCGGTGTAGGGAGTCAGGCGAAGCAAATCCCAGCGCCCTGCTATCACTTCGCGAGAAAAGCTGTTAACCGAGGCAGCCATCGAAGCAAAATCGAGAATAACGTCTAATCCGAGGCTTATGACAAAAAGCCATCCTACTAGCTGACCGGTAGCTGTCAGCGCGACACCATTACCTCTATTCACATCTGCATATGCCCCCAATAACCAAAGCACCAGACCCACACCCAGCAGTGTTATGACGCTCCGCAGAGTCAGATGGAAAAGCCGCTTACGTTCCAGTAAGCGCTGAACACGGGGTGATTCCAGCATAAACAGCGGATTGTTAGGCGAGATTCCCTGATATGGCGATAAGTGGAGGTTAGCCAGTTTCATCAAGCGTTCAACAGTCCACTAATCCACACGTTGAATTGAGCGAATCAGGTTGTTAAGAGCGAATTTTTTGACTGTGGCATAAAAGCCATAGAGGACAACAGCGATATAGAAACAAATGAGAAATAGGATCAAAAAACCATTGTCGATTTGCGCAACGGGGGAGAAAAACGGCGCGAAAAGAGAACCCGAACACCAGAAGATAGAGCCGATGACCACAATCTGGAAAATCCAGAATGCCATCACCGCGCCAATAGCGCTCAACGAGAGAGAAAGTCCATTACGCACACGGCTGGAAATAATCAGCCCTATAGCAGTCACAACTTCCGCACGCCAAAAAGGCTCCATCAGGTAAACCATGACAACGAATAGAACCGTGAAATAAAAAAATAAGTGCTCCAGACGAAGGTGTTCGCCACGATTCCCAAAGTTTAGCCACCATGTCATTAAACCGAGCAAAGCCCACGAGAGACGAATGGCAAAAACCACATTGGTCATTCGCCACACCCGTATGCGAGCAGCGGCATGTTTGACAGCAATGATTTCTTCGGCTTTTAAAGGGGTCATGCGAAGCAAATCCCAACGCCCTGCGATCACCTCGCCGGAAAAGCCATTTACCGACGCGACCATGCAGGCAAAATCCAGAAAGCCATCAATCAAAATGCTTACCGCGAAAAGCAAGGGGATTACTGTCGAAACACCTGTCGCATACGAATAGGACTTGTTCGCATCCGACGTTGCCGCCACGAGCCAGAGAAAAAACAAGGCGATAAAAACGATGCGCGCGACTCTAAAGCTGGCGTGAAACAGTTCGTAACCGTCTAAAAAATATCGGACACGCTGCAATTCCACTTTAAACAGCGGATGACGCGGTGAGACATCAGCACAGGGAGGCAACTGTCTGAAAAGTGATTCCAAAGTCTGTGCGAGAAAAATTACTGGCGAGGGCACATTCATAGCCCTACCCTTCGATGTAAATAATCCGATTTAACAGATTTTCGAGCGCGACCTTTTTGATTATGGCATAAAAGCCGTAGAGGACGGCAACCATATAGAGACTAATAAGGAAACCGACAAAATAGGCCAGAGCAGAGGAATTAATCGAAAATACGAAGCGCCCCAAGGCCGCTCCGCTGCACCAGAAAATCGCCCCCAGAACCAGCGGTTGAACAATCCAGAAGGTCAGTACTGAACCTACCGCACCGAGTATCAGCGAAAGCCCGCTGCGAAAACGGCTGGAAATGGCGAGTCCTATGGCGGTCACAACCTCTGCCCGCCAGAAGGGTTCCACCAGATAGGTCACTACCGCCACCAGGATTACGAGATAACCCAGAATTTGCTCCAACTGAACCTGAAAACCGTACAGCCCATCGTTTAGCAACCACGTAGCAAAACCAAACAGAACAAACGAGAGGCGAACCGCGAAAATAGCGATTGTCAACCGCCAGACTCGCAGGCGGGCAGCGGCATGTTTGACAGCAATCATATCTTCCGCCACCACAGGCGTTAAGCGAACCAAATCCCAACGAGCTGCTATAAATTCGCCGGAAAAGCTGTTGACGGAGGCCACCATGCAGGCAAAATCGAGAATGCCGTCCAGCCCGATGCTGACGGCGAAAATCAGGGTGAGTAAATTGGTCGCTCCAGATCGAAGCTGACTGAGGTGTTTGCTATCCTCGATGGAAGCGAGCAGCCAGAAGAAAAAGAGGATGAGAAAAACAGTGGTGATTATATTAAAGCTCATCTGAAACAACTGGTTGCTATCCAGTAAGCGACGAGCGCGACGTGATTCCAGTCTAAACAGGGGATGACGCGGCGAAACATTGGCTGAGGGAGACAACTGCCGAATCAATGATTTCATTGTCCAAGCGACGGGAACTGCTTGTAAAAAGCGCTTAGTAAATCCTGAAAACGCGGGTCGTTGCGGGAAATAGTCACCGCCTGCTTAAACCAATATTCTGCGAGATCTAACTGATCGACCAATTGGTACGCCGAGGCAAGTTCGGCAGCAAAAGCCGGGTTGAGAGGATCGAGGTCGGCGGCTCGAATCAACGCAACGAGACTGGAGACATTATCGCCTTTCAAGCGCAGATGTAATCCCTGAAGATAGTCCACCTGCGCATTGAGCGGCCCTAAAGTGCGTGCCAGTTCGATCTGAGCGCTGCCGTCTTTGCCCTGATTATCGCGCGCATATCCGGCATAGGCTAAGGCTTCCGGGAATGGGTTGGCGAGATCAGCGGCATACTGAAAAGCGATTTCGGCATAATTCCAGATATGATGCGAGGCTAATGTCAGCCCGACACGCATTACGACAGACGGGTCATCTGGCGTGACATTATTCAAAAAGAGAAAATCTGAAGCGACACCCGTATAGGTCGATTCAACAGAGGCGCGGCGCAGATGAGCCAAAGCCTGCTGGGGGTTAAAAGCTGCCTGAAGCAAACCGAGATGGTAATGCGCCCAGGTTTCATCCGGCGAAATATCCAAAACATGATTGAGGGCAACGATGGCAGATGACCAGCGCTGAAGGTCAATATCTGTTTGGGCTACCTGCTTTGCCAGATTAAGATCACCGGGATTATCCTGAATGGCGATTTCCCAAAAAGAAGCCGCCCGCGACAGATCCCCCAAGGTCTGCCAGATGTCACCTGCCCTGCGTGCTAAATCACCTGTCCAACCCGTTTCAGCGGCCTGAACCTGAATCTGGTAGAGGGCTTGCAAAGGGCGATTGGCACCCGTGTTGGCAATCATCAGATCGGAAGGGGACATCACTGGACTGGTTCGAAAGGGGAGTATAAACAGAACAATCAAAACGGGCAGCGCTGCGATTAACACTGCCCGGATTCGACGAGGATGGATCATGCCGTTTTGGAGTTTAAGGCTGCCCGCACAGCTTCTTCCACTTCATCTGGCGTAAAAGGTTTCACCAGATAACTGTGGACATTCTGCAATTTACCAATAAGCTTATTTGCCGGGTCGCCATAGGCGGTGATGACGATAATAATGGGGAGTTTTCCCTTGCGCTTTTCCTTCACCGTCTCCAGAAACTTCCAACCTGTCATATCCGGTAAGCCGATATCGAGGAGAACAATATCAGGATTCATTTCGTCAAAGCGACTGAGACCTTTGTTACCGTGAGTCTCATGCACTGTCACCATATTCATCCGTTCCAGAGTGGCTTGAATCACTTCCGCCAATTCGGTGGTATCTTCGATAATCAAGACCGAATAGGAACGCTTAAAAGCCTCTTCGGGCGCTTTTTGAGGAACCGATGCAGACTGATTTTCAGCCGTTGTCCGCGACGAATCTTGTGAATCAGCCATATCCCTTCCTTCATGTGGGGTCACAAATACAGCGGGGAGCAATCCAGTTTCAGCCGAAGGCGCAATACCCATACCGATTTTTATCACTGGCGCACTGGTCGTCTGCAATGGATCAACGGGTTCGCGTGTTTCCGACTTTTCGGGCGACCCTTCGACAATCGCATTATTGAATGAGCCTACAGACATTTTCTTTTTGGAGGTGAACCTTTTGGTCATAAAAAGCCTCCGGTTTGCTGGTAACAAACTAGCCCTTGAATTATTATAGCATCACAATTCGAACAGATGATTGAGTTTAACAAATAACGCCCTATTGTCACCCATTTTTGAGTATTGTGAACAAACCATAACAAAATTTATTTTTATGATTCAACAAAATTCTCAACCTGTTAAACCACACCTGCATTATACCCTATCCATAGCGCTCAAGCACAAAGGTGAGTGCCAGTTCGCAGGAATCAGCGCCGAAGGCGTGATCTATGTTGACGAGCTGCATGGTGAAGATGATAGGATGGCTCAGTATGCATTTCGGCTGGACGGAACTTTAATTGGTTTCCGCGATGAGGGCAATAGTGATTTTGGTAAATTATTGCCCAATCCAGAGCCAATCACAAGGCCGACGCGACTACCCAGCCCACACCCTCTGCATTTCGGCGGCGCAAGACTGCGCGGGATGCGACAGGAAGATCGCATTCAGGATATTGTGCATCCGCTTACTATTGCCGAGAAAATGGCATTGAGCAGCAGGCTTCATCTGACTGCGCCGCTCATTGGGCTGGCGGAAAGCCATGTGCTGGCGGCGGCACCGCTCGCTGGAACACCGTTTTCGATGGTGTGCAGGCGGCTGCGGATAGCTTACGTTTTGCCGGAAATACGCCTGGATGACTATCATTTACCCTACGACTATGACACGATTACACTGTATGTCGCGCACTGGTATGCGGCTGATGATGAGATGGATTTGAGTGCGGCGTTTAAGACTTTCGGTGACCGGCAGATGCAAAATCCGATGGATTGTATGATCTGGAAACAGTGGTTGTTGATTGCGGAAGGGGGAACCGAGCAGCAGACCAGCGCGATACATGTGTGGCAAATTGGTACTGATTAATGTCTGCCCTCGAACGCCGAATTCGTGGTATCCTCTGCGCCGATACCAAACAAGGCGGCAGTATGCGGCAGTTCATGACATTTCGACTTAACCTCAAGCTTCTTTTGAGCCTGTGTGGATGGATTCTGCTGGCGGGATTAATCCTTTCTTTCGGGCAGCCTGTGAAAGCCAGCAACGCTATTGTTTCAGTGTGCCCCGCCGGGGGCATTCAGCCGAAGCCTGCTCAATTCACGCCGGGTGGGATTATTCTGGCAGCATTTGACCGCAACAGCATGTGGGTCTATAACATTGATACAAACCGACGTTATCCACTGCCGGATACACAGCCATGCGGTACAAACTGCCGTCTTTCACGGGATGCGCGCTGGGTAACATTCGTCGATTCACAAACCAATGCATATACTAAGATGCGGTTGGATGGTACGGAGCGAACGCCACTGGTCGATTATGCTGCCGATGTTGAATGGTGGTCAGCAGATACACTACTCATCTGGACACCGGGGAAAGAGGCCTATTTGCGCGCCGAAAATGGCAGTGATCGCCAATACCTGAATGTAGAGGGTGTGAGCGCGGTACAACCCGGTGGACACTGGGGAATACTGACCGAATTGGAAGGTGAGAATTTCAACCGGGCACTGGTCAATCTCGATCTGCGCGGTCTGGAAGGCATCGCAGGCGGGTATGTTAACCTGGGTGTTGATAAGCCCTATTTCGATGCATCAAGCTGGTCGCCAGATGGCAACTGGTTTGCCTACGTCGCGCCGGGTGTGTTCGATACTACCACCAACATAGCAGGCGGTGAGCTTTTCGGGATTCATGCGGCAGATGACAGTACCCCGATTCAGTGGACTGATCTGAACAGCCAGTACGGGGCGGTGCGAATCAACGGACGTGCCAGCAGCGAATTAAGCTGGTCGCCGGACAGCAGCCATATCGCTTTCTGGGTAACAGAGCTGCTTGGCCCGAACCCGGAGGCCAATACCGGAAGCGCTTTTGTTCATGTGCTGGACATCAATACCGGAATCACGCAATCGTACTGCGGTTTCTCGACAACAGAACACACCCCTAACCCACCACGTCTGATCTGGTCACCGGACAGCACCCATATAGCCTTTGGCGGTAACATACCGGGCGACGATAAAGGTTATCTGCTGCTGGCACTGGACATCAACAGCGGCGTTTTCACACAATTGAGTGATGGCATTTATCCCACGCTCGGCGGGGCTGATCCTATAGTATGGGGGTTAGGGCCATGATAACCTGGCGGTTATGGCAGGCGTTCAAACATCCGCCTGCTCATCATCCAATCTATCGCCGCATGATTCTCAATGGTTACACCGATAAAATCGAACTGTTTCCCCTGCTTCAGCGTATCCTTATACAGGGTCAAACCTGGTTATGGCCGCTGATATTCATGCTGAATATGCGCGCACTCCTGCTGATGGTTTTTAGTGGAACGCTGTACGGGGTGTTGTGGACAATGCGAATCAGTGGCGCTATTGCTGAAGAACGGATGAATGGGCGCTACGATTTACTATGCCTATCACTGAGTGGAGAAATGGGCGCTGTATGGGCCATTTGCACCAGCAGCCTGCACCAACATCGCGCTTTCCAGCAAGTGAATTCGCAGGAAGCATGGTCAGTCCGCCTGATTTTGTTTATCCCGATTGTGATTTCGGCACCCTTGATATTCCGACAGCTTTTTTCGGTGACGCTCACCACTACCTTGACCGGAATCGCTGCCATCATGATCATTTTTTACCTGGATCATGTGCAATCGATCTTATTTGGGAGTCTGATCGGCTCACTGGTATCGCAATATGTACCCAGTCCGCACAACCAACGCATGTGGGCAGCGGTGGGATTTTTGACTGTTCAAATTGCAAGTTATCTGTTCCTAGGGGTCGTCAATTTTCTGATACTGCCGCTGCTTAACCGCTACACCAACAATTGGTATGGAGATATTGGAGCAGCGGTGATTAATATTATGGCATTTTATGGGCTGCGCGAAATTCTATTGAAACGGTTATGGTCGATTCTGATTAAGCAACTCAATTGCAGTGCAGCCGAACTTGATTCTCTGGTCGAGATGACTAAGGAGAGGATGACAGGCAGCTATGCTGACCCCCAAGTTGTGGCGCGCACTCCATGATCCACCGTCAACACATCCGATTTTCCGGCGCACCGTTGTTTTACCCGTTGGGGTCTACAAAAAACGACGATATTTAAGCTGGGCGAATATCATCGTTGTGCTGGTTTTGGGGGTTGGGGAGCATATTCCTTCTCTGCTACTATTCCTGATGCCGATTGTGCTTTTCATCACTGGCATTGTGTATGGATTGGATTGTGCATTACGAGTCAGCCATGCTATCGTTCAGGAACATGAAAACGACACCTTTCAACTCCTCTCGTTATCGCCTCCTGGCCCGCTGGGGACAAGCTGGACGGTGTGTACCAGTTCACTCTATCGCAATCGAGAGTTTGCCCAACTCCATATGATTGTTAAATCTTCAATTATGGTCGCAGTCGTGATTACCAGTTTACTGGGTGTACTGGTGCTGATTGGGCAATCCTCCACTTTTAGCCGTTATGAACAGCCAGTGCTGCCTACTGTCGCTATTCTGGCAAATCTGACCGGGCTATTCATCGTGATGTATGCCGAATATGTTCAATCCGCCCTGCTGGGCTGTTTGATTGGAATGCTCATCCCGACCTATGTTGAAAGCACTTTAGACGCGGGATTATATGCCTTTAGCGTCTTTCTGCTGATCCAAACTGGTGTCTATTTCCTGGCCGCCCTGATCGGCTTTACTGTTTTGCCTATCCTCTACCAGGCAGCCGGTTTTTACGGCGAGTTGGCTGATATCAGTCTGGCTGTGCTGCGGGTCGGAGCATTCATCCTGATTCGAGAAGGAATTGTTCAACTCGTTTGGCGGCAACTGGTCAACCGGCTGAATGCACAGCCCTCCGAATTCGATTACGTTATGCACGCAGCATAAAACGAGATCACCATGCTCACCTGGAAACTCTGGCGCGGGTTGAAAAAACCCGCCGCACGACATCCCCTGTTCCAACGCATTATGACTGCTCCGCCGCAGGATATGCCCTGGTATATCACCTGCGGGATTATCATTGTCGCCCCTTTCTTGCTGCTTCCGGCTATCGTGTTTCTAAGCGCGGTTTATGGCTTAAGGTGGGCTATGGCGATTGCAGGTTCGATTGCCAAAGAGCGTGAAACAGGGATGTATGAACTAATTTCGCTGGCTCCAGGAGGCGCATTTGGTTCAAGCCGCGCTATTGTTGCAGCCTGTCTGCATCGCAATGAGTCGCTGGCACAAATTCAATCGGTAGGAGCCTGGGTCATGCGGATGGCCTTCGGTCTGCTGCTGATGATGTCGGTGGAGATGCTTTCAACCCCCATCATACGCTATGACGTTGACCCCCTACTGGGACAAATTATCACGCCGCTGTATCTGGTGATGCTGGGCGTAGCGGTTTACATCGACCATATTCAATCCATCGTCGTGGCAGAATTGGTGGGAATGCTGATTCCGATTTATGCACGGAAACGAACCGATGCCAGTCTGACAGCGGCAGTGGTCTATTTGCTGCTGCAAATCGGAACCTATGCGCTAACGCTTTTTCTGGGATTTGCCCTGCTCTCGCCACTTATCGAAATCATACCGATTGCGCCGCAATCGCGCACGATTATCCTACCCATTTTGCGGGTCGTGATTTTTTATACTATCCGGGAAGTGATTATTCGGGGGTTATGGCGAGCCATCGTGCGAGAGACGAACGCCAGTATATCCGAGATGGACTTCATGACGGAACCCAGCCTATCGGCTATAATGAAATCATAATCAATAGGCCTTCTTTAGGTTTGACTCCCTGATTTTCTCACGGCAATTCCGTAAGGAGAAGCATCCCAGAAGGGTCAAGTAAGAAGACCTCATCTATCCAGTCACAGAGGACACAGTAAAACATCGTGACGAACCTGATTGACCCTAACGCTATTCCGTCGACACCTAATGAGGGATGGCAGCCTGATCCTAATCATCCACGCCGAAGACCACCCTGGATTAAGGTACGCGCGCCGGGTGGCGAGGCTTATGAACAAGTACGCGATCTGATGCGCAGTAAAACACTGCACACCGTATGTGAAGAAGCACAATGCCCGAATCTGGGCGAATGCTGGGGTCATGGCACCGCAACATTTTTAATGATGGGCGATACATGCACCCGCTCCTGCGGATTCTGCGATATTAAGACGGGGCGACCCAGTCCATTGGATTGGGCAGAACCGAATCGTGTCGCGGAAGCTGTGAAAGCGATGGGGCTGCGGCATGTCGTCATCACCAGCGTGAACCGTGATGAGCGGAAAGACGGTGGTGCGCCTATTTTCGCGATGGTGATTAAGCGTATCCGGGAACTTCAGCCGGGGTGCAGCATCGAAGTGTTGATTCCCGATTTCAAAGGTAGTGAAGAAGCACTGAAAATCGTGATGGATGCCCAACCGGAAATCCTGAATCACAATGTCGAAACAGTGCCGCGTCTGTTCCGCAAAGTGCAGCCGCAGGATCACTACGAATGGGCGATGAAAACGCTGGGTAACGCCAAGAAAATGGATCCGCTGGTGCTGACCAAGAGCGGCATCATGGTGGGGCTGGGCGAGACTTTTGAAGAAGTGACCGAAGTGATGCACGATTTAGCATCGCTGGGAGTCGACATTCTGACCATCGGGCAGTATTTGCAGCCGAGCAAGCAGCATCTTCCGGTTGAGCGATTCTATCTGCCGGAAGAATTCGACGCATTCGAGCGAATTGGTTTGGAGATGGGATTCAAGTGGGTGGAAAGCGGGCCGCTGGTACGCAGCAGTTATCACGCTGACCAACAGGTGCGCGAGCTTTCCAAGCTGAATCATTTCCGGCTACGCGGCGAAGGTACGATCAGCACAGAATAATTTTCAACGCAAAGTCGCAAAGATCGCAAAGGGACGAGGCATGATTCTCGTCCCTTTTTGTTTCAAATCTCGTCTACTTTCCCTCTACGAACACTGGAAGATGACCGAGAGCGATGATATTCGACCAGGCGGCGCGATCTCCTTCAGTGAAAATCGCCGCTTCAGCCACAATTTCCGCGTTGGCACGCCCCATAATAAGACGCATTCCCTGAAGCGTACTTCCGGTAGAAATGACATCATCAATCAGAGCGATGCGTTTGCCATTCACCAGCCGACGATCTTTTTCGTCCAGGAAAAGCGTTTGAGGCGCTCCAGTGGTAATACTGAGCGTTTCGGATTGCAGGGCATCGCCCATGTAGGGTTTGTAGGACTTGCGCAGCACGACATAGGGCTTATTGTTCATATGAACGGAAATGCTGTGCGCGAGGGGTATGCTTTTGGCCTCCGCAGTGACCAGCACATCTGGTTTGCGTTCAGCAAGTTTGAGCGCCAATTCCTTGCTGGCGGCTTCGACCAATTCCGAGTCGCCTAAAATATTCAGGATTGCGATGCGGACACCGGGCTTGATTTCGAATAAACGCAAGTCGCGGCGTACACCGGCTACCTCGACGGTGTGAAATTCTGGGTTTGTCATGATCTACTTCCTTAAAAGGATTATCCGTGATCGTGGAAGGCGAGATACTCATGTCCGATGCGGGCAATATCACCCACGCTCAGGACATGGGATTGCTTGAGCAGCACGTCATTCACGAAAGTGCCGTTGGTGCTGCCTAAATCCTCCAATATCAGTTTATCGCCTTCTCGTTTGATTTGGCAATGAAAACGCGACACATTTTTGGCATTAACGACGACTTCGTTCTGCGGGGCACGTCCCAAACGGATGAGTTCGCCTGTCAGCGGGAAAGTCTGTTCTCCCCAGGTGATATAGGTGGGGGTAATGCCATCTTTTTTCTCGATCTGCGGGCCTTGCGCGACACGCTGGACTTCACGAGTACGGAAGAACTGGGTGCTTTCGTGACGATCTGTCATGGTGTAGATGGCCTGAGTCGCCATTGACTTGCGGCTGTAATTATCGAAAAATTCCGCGCCGCGTTCCATCTCGGCTGCCTGCTGTATCAACGCCTGTTTTTCTTCATTCAGTTCAGGGCTGCCAATATTCGATTGGTCAATGGCTTCGGCGGCCTGTTTGAGTACACCAGATGCCTGCTGATATTCACCTTTGTCGGCGGCAGAAACAGCTTCACGGCGAGCATGAGCGGCCTGTAGCAGTAGGACAGATTGGCGAACTTCGGCATTAGGCGGCGCTGGAAGGTCAGCCGCAGGAGCGATATTGACTCGCACGGGCATTTCCATCGTCTGGTGGCGTGTACCCGTTTCCAGAATTTCGTCATATTCAAAAACGAGGGTGGCAATTTCCTGCTGGCCTACATCTTTGAGCGCCGGAATAGAAAGTTCCAGGAGGAGTGTTTTCACTTCATCGCCAAAGACATCACCCAGGCTGAAGGATACTCTCCGACCATCGGTATGCATGTTATAAGCATTGAGCTGATTAACGCCAGTTATGTGTTGGGTGGGTTCGATGCTGACAATCAAATTCTGACCCACGACACTCAACAGGCCGCGTAGTTCTTCCTGAAAAATGAGCGGAGCAACTTCCGGGCTTTCAATAAAATAGAATGCCCCTCCCCCTGCATCAGCCATCGCCATCATCAGGTCTTCGTTAAAATCGGATCCAAGCCCCATGGTGGTCGTTGAGACTTTGCGTTCGTGTTTCTGCTGCGCCATCCCAACCAACTGAGTCTGATTCGTGATTCCGCGATTGGCAAGGCCGTCGCTCATCAATATCACGCGATTGAGATAGTCGTCATTTAGATTTTGTTCGACATGATTGCAGCCTTGCAACCACCCACCGCTGAGATTGGTCATACCACTGGCTTTGATCTGATTCACGCGGTGGGAAATTGCGTCTTTATGGATAACCGTTTCGGGCGCAATCAGTGTTTCGACATGCTCGTTGTAGAGGACAATCGACAGATAATCCTTCGGGCCAAGATTCTGCACCAGAAATTGAGCCGCCTGCCGGGTAAAGCTGATCTTATCGCCTGCCATCGAGCCACTGCGGTCAATGACGAGGCTGAGATTCAAAGGGCGACGCTTCAGCTGATCGGGAGCAGGACCAGAAGTCAAACGCGCCATCAGATACAGTTTTTGTGGACGCTCGACGGTCAGCACATCATAATCAAGCGCAAAGTCTGCCTTCATGAAGCGATTCCCAGTGATAACCTACCGTGTCATTTAATTCTAGCATGGATTGGGATGAATGAGGCGGTTTTTATGGCGCTGCGCCGTTATGAATCATACCATCGACTAAGGTCATAACCCGATCCGCCCGATGGGCAATCTGGGCATCATGTGTGACAATCACAACTGTTGTACCGGAGTCCTGGCGAATTTGTTCGAGTGCTTCCATGACCATCGTACCGGACTCGCTGTCCAGATTGCCAGTGGGTTCATCGGCTAACAAAAGCGGGGGGTTATTGGCGAGGGCGCGCGCAATTGCTACACGCTGCTGCTGTCCGCCAGAAAGCTCTGATGGACGATGACGCATACGATCACTTAAGCCCAAGGCATCCAGCAGTTCTTTAGCCCGTTTTTCAGCATTAAAACGCGGATGGCGAGCAAACTGGATGGGCAGCGCGACATTCTCAAGCGCGGAGAGTGTGGGGATGAGATTGAAAAACTGGAAGATAAAACCAATTTTTTCATTCCGAACATCGGTCAATTGATCTTCGTTCATGCGGGTAATATCGACACCATCAATTGAAATCGTCCCGCCCGTGGGGGTATCGAGTCCTCCAATCAAGCCGAGCAGCGTACTTTTGCCGCTGCCTGATGGGCCGATGATACCGACCAGTTCACCACCGTAAACATCCATATCGACACCCCTCAAGGCATGAACAACATGACTGCCGAGCGGCAAGGCTTTTTCCACTCCGCGAGCGCAAATGACTACATTGGAAGCTGCCATAAATTCTCCTGCTGAAGCCTGATTACTATATAAAGATCAATACGTTACGGTCGATCTGAAGTTGCAAAGGCATTATAGGCGTGGGAGGGTTGTTCTTCCAATCGGGTCACAAAGATTCATGTAATTTTCATGTTCATTTGTTACAATATTCACAATGACTTCCAAAATGAGAGGAACTATCCGATGAAAAACTGGTATGACCAGGTTGACCGTACACTGACAGGATGGATGGCAGCTCACGGAATTACCCTACTCCGAATCAGCCTGGGAATTATATTTTTCTGGTTCGGCATCATCAAGTTCGTTCCCGGACTCAGTCCTGCCGACGAATTGGCAACTCGTACCATTTCTGCGCTGACCTTTGGTGCTGTGCAGCCCGATATTTCGCGTCCGGTACTGGCATTATGGGAAACCCTAATTGGACTGGGACTCCTGAGCGGCTTGTATATGCGAGCAACCCTGCTCCTGTTGTTCGTGCAAATGCTGGGTACTATCACACCATTAGTTCTGTTTCCAGCAGAAACCTGGCATGTCTTCCCAGTTTCATTGACACTCGAAGGTCAATATATCGTTAAGAATCTTGTGCTTATCAGCGCAGGGTTGGTTATTGGCGCGACGGTGCGCGGCGGGGGCTTAACGGATGATGCGCTACTATCGAAGACAAAAGCTAGGGCTTAACTTTATCAGCGAGGATTCTTCATATTGTTTAAGTTGTCATTGCGTGCTGTCAGGTTAATAAACGCCTTCAAAATATCGGATGTGGTGACGATACCAACCAATGTTTCATCGCGCATCACGGGAAGACAGCTGACATGATTGACCAGCATCAAGCGTGCCGCATCTTCGGCAGGCACATCCGGGGGCACAACGATAGGGGCAGGGGTCATGATGGCACGTACCTGCAAGCGATTTGCCAATTCGTCATCCTGCCAGTCCTCACGCATGATATAAGGCGAATTCAGCGCTGTCCGGCAGTCACGATCACTGATGATTCCAATAAGGTGATTATCTGAACTCAAAACTGGGAGATGATGACAACTGATGCGTTCCATCATTTCCAGCGCGTCATGCAGTGTGTTCTGGAGACGGATTACCGAAGGTTTGGGAGTCATAATGTCATATACATTCATACCGTTAACCAGTTTAAGGAATATGTCGCTACAGAAAAGGGGCGAACTCCTGCTCGCCCCTGACACCGAACTCACACGTGATCTCCACTATCCTGAAACAGGCTGTTGAATACGCGATTTGACCAACATTCTGAAAATGTCCGACTCCGTGAGCATCCCGACAAGATTACCCTTATCGTCGACTACCGGAAGTCCGCTCACCTTTTGCTCCAGCATGATTTGTGCGGCATCGAGAATGGGGCGATTCTGTTCAATGGTCAAGACTTTACGAGTCATGATTTTCTCAACTGTCAACTGCGCCCAAAGGTAGTTTAATTCCCAGATACTCAAAGTTGTGGCATCAGATGGGCTGGCTTCACGCACATCACCAATGGTCACGATGCCCACCAGATGTCCATCGTCGACAACTGGAAGACGGCGCACACCATGCTCTTTCATGCTTTGATGCGCAGTGCTAATGGAGGTCGTCGGGGAAACAGTGATGACCTGAGCAGTCATCCATTCTTTGACCTGTATATTTTCCAGCATAATGTACCTCTTCTCGCTCATATCCCAGGGTTGTTTTCACTATAGGGCTTTCACGAGGCAGAGTGTACTGTAGTAAATCATCGAATACGGGTGATAGATGTCGCAGGCAAAAGTCAGGTCAAGTCGGTCTTATGGGAACCGAAATAATTAGGCGTGTTCCTTGACCTGGAGCAGTCTCAATTTGAACTTTTCCGCCGTGAAGCACTACCCGCTGCTGAATGTTGCGTAAGCCAAGCCCGTTTTGGGATGCAAGCGCGTTCAAATCAAACCCTTTGCCATCGTCGGCAATGGTGATTTGGAATACATTGGCACTCTGAACAGCCATTACATTGATGGTGGCTGCGCCTGAATGGCGCAAGGCATTGCTCATGGCCTCGTTCGCCATCTGACATATGGCTTCAAAGGTCGCAGGCGCAAGCAGAGACATCTCACCCGGCGCGTCGAGATGAATCAGCACACCTTCGGACTGTTGCAGATGCTTCAGAATATCGTTCAGACTCTCATAAATCGTCTTTTTGTGTTGGTCGCTGCGGCGCAAATCCATGATATACCGGCGAATGTCATCAATAACCTGATTTACATTATCGACACTTGAACGCAGTTCATCGGCTGAAGCAGTGCCATTCATGCGTAAAATATCCAGATGCATTCCCATGGCGTAAAGGGATTGAATAATGCCGTCGTGTAATTCCATGCTGATGCGATCACGTTCTTCAAGCAGGGTCAAGCGACTCTGCTGCTCACTAAGCTGTGAACCGGCGATGGCTAAGGCAGCATAACCGGCCACTGTCTCAATGAGCCATTCATCCTGTTCACTAAAGGGCTGCCCATCTACACGATCGCAAAGGTATAAAATGCCAAAAAGCTGCTGCCCAACCTGGATGGGAACACCTAAGAAAGAGGTCATCACGGGATGTGCGGGACAAAAGCCTTCAGAGCGCTCATCATCCTGCATCTTTTCGAGGCGGATTGTTTCGCGTTCACGGGCGATGGCTCCTAACAGACCGTGACCATGCGGCAGATGATCGAGACGGGCAATCTGTTCCGCTGTCATACCAGCGACCTTAAAGTATTTCAGGCCTCCCTGACCGTCCGGGACACCGAGAGCAGCATATTGGGCATTGACCAATTTCCCGGCAACTTCTGCGATCCTTTCAAGCACTTCTTCGAGTTTGGATGCCTCGGCAGCGTACATTACAGCAGAGGCAATCTCCTTCAGTTGTGCTAAAATGGCATTTGTATTGTTTTCTGGTGGATGTATGTCACTGGTCATGAAAGTTCTTTAAGCAGTATATGTATAGTGTTACGTCCATTGTAACCGAGAATTTCATTCAATCCACGAAAGGGATCATCTGTCATGTCGAATCAAGTTCGTATTCTTATTGCTGATGACCACTCAGTGGTACGGGCTGGGCTACGGGCGCTGCTGGAGCGCCAATCCCGTTTCCGCGTTATTGGAGAGGCAGGTACGGGGGAAGAAGCTATCGCGAAAGCGCAGGAGCTTCAGCCCGATGTTGCCGTTCTCGATATTCGAATGCCCGGTGTCTCCGGCATTGAAGCGTGCCGGAAAATCATCGAAAACAATCCTAGCTGCAAAGTTATTATGCTCACTTCATACGCAGAGGACGACCTGCTTTTTGCGGCGATTCAAGCCGGTGCAGCGGGTTATGTCCTCAAGCGCGTGGGTGATAATGATCTCGTACTAGCGGTTGACCGCGTTAGCCGAGGTGAAGGTATCCTTGATCCTTCGATGACGGCGGCGGTCTTTGCAGAAGTTCGCAAAGCTAACGAGGCACAGCACGCAGCGGCCTTCTCCAATCTGACATCGCAGGAACTCGCCGTTCTGGCGCTGGTGGCGGAAGGTCTAACCAACCGCCAAATTGCGATTAAACTGTATCTGGGTGAAGGCACAGTACGCAATTATGTGAGCAGTGTTCTGGCTAAGATTGGAGCAGCCAACCGCGCCGAGGCCGCTGCTTATGCGGTCAAGCATAACATTGGCGAACTGGTTCCACCCACGCAAGATGAAAATGAGACTCAATAAAAACCGAATAGGGTGACAGGGTGAGCATCAACATGTCCCTATCAACCTGAAACCTCGACTTTATGCTTCGCTGCGATTCAAAGGCGGAGGCAGATTCAGACAATCTACCTCCGCTTCAATTTTTTCCACACGACGAACGTGACTAACTTTATGCCGCTGTATTTTCTTTACTCGGCACTACATAGACCGGGCAAGGTTTTGCACTAAGAACCTTATTGGTCACACTGCCGAAGAGCCAGCGACTTAGCCCCGAACGTCCATGTGTGGACATGGCAATAGCATCCACCTGATATTTCTGCGCGATTTCGGTAATAACCTGGGCAGGATCACCGATTTCAGCTTCAATCCTGACCGAGAATCCATGTTCGACAAGATTATCGGCTATTCCCTGAAGATAATGACGCGCATAGGGCAGCAAATTATCTTTGGCTTCCTCATAGTCAGGAACCGAGGCAGGTGGATAGTAACCATAGATGGGAACATCCGGCACTTCGATGGCTGACACAAGAGTGATTTTACCCTTTGGTTCTACAATATTGAGAGCATGTTCCAAAGCTGCTTCAGCCAGCTTTGATCCATCCAATGGAACTAATACACTTTTCAACATGGCCTTATCCTTTCTATATGGTCAGGACATATTGTGATTGATAATTACACCCTGATTTTAAGCTGAAGGGAAGGCAATTCTGTAGTATCGAATGTCCTTGCGGCGGGGGAAATTCGTCACTACTCCCCTCTTCGACTTTCTTCTAGACTCTATTACGAAAGACCGAATGAGTAATTAAGATAGCTGGGAGAGCATTCATGAATTGGCATCAACGCCGAATCAGCGCTGAACAAGCCGCCGCAAAAATCGTATCGGGTCAACGTGTATTCCTGACTGGCAACTGTTCAACACCGCAGCGCTTTATTCAGGCGTTGTGTGACCGGTGGGAAGAAGTGCAATCCGTCGAAATCGTTCAGCTGCTTGATCTGGGCGCGGGGGATTATGTTACCCCGGAGATGTCGGATCATATCCGCATCAACAGCCTATTCATTAGTGGGAAGATTCGGAAGGCCATCAACAACGGCATGGCGGATTTTACACCTGCCTTTCTCTCAGAAATCCCGTATTTATTCCGCAGTGGGCGACTCGTTTTGGATGTCGCGGTAATCCACGTCAGCCCACCAGATGAGCATGGATACTGCTCCTACGGCGTGGAAGTGGGTGTGAGCAAAAGCGCAGCGGAAAGTGCTGGCATGGTGATCGCAGAGGTCAACCCGAATATGCCGCGCACGCTGGGCGACAGCTTTATCCACGTCAGCCAGATTGATTACTTCATTGAAGTGGATTATCCGCTGCCGGAAGTGCGTCCTGAACCCGCTTCACCTGTACAGGCCAAAATCGCGGATTACATCGCAGAGTTGGTTCCCGATGCGGCTACGATGCAAATGGGCATTGGCGGTATGCCGGACGCTGTACTACGCCGCCTGACAAATCACAAAAATCTGGGTATTCACACTGAGCTGTTTTCCAACGGCGTGATGGATATGATTGAGGCGGGGGTTATCACCAACGCGGCAAAAACCCTGCACGCAGGTAAAGTGGTAGCCGGTTTTGTGCTGGGTTCACGCGAACTCTATCACTACATCAACGATAACCCGGTGTTTGAACTGCACCCAACGGAATATGTGAATGATCCGTTCATCATCGCCCAAAATGAACGTATGGTATCGATCAATTCGGCCCTGGAAGTCGATTTAACCGGGCAAGTATGCGCGGACAGCATCGGGGCGAGTTTCTATTCCGGTGTGGGTGGACAGGTCGATTTCGTGCGAGGGGCATCCCGCAGCAAAGGCGGCATGTCGTTCATTGCACTGCCAAGTACCGCTAAAAATGATACTCTCAGCCGCATTACGGCACAACTGAAGCCTGGTTCAGGTGTCACGACTTCGCGCAACGATGTACGCATGATTGTCACCGAATATGGGGTGGCAGATTTGTTTGGGCGTTCGATTGCGGAACGTGCCCACGCGCTGATTAATATCGCTCATCCTAAATTCCGCGACGAGCTGACGGCCTATGCACGCGAGCAGCATTACATCAGCCCGACGTACAAATTGGGAATGCCAGAGCCACTCCCGTAAAATTTGATTTCTTCCGTGTTTACTCCTCACACAGTCACGCTTACTCCTTTAAAAAGTAAGCGTGACTGCTGTTTATAGCCCACGCATCGACGCTCTATTCTCATCGGCTCATTAATAAATTTCGGCAATTGGGCTATCTTCGTGTATCATCATGCGGCACAATCCTCAAGCCAAAAATATGTATGATTCCACTAGAATCAGCATATTGATCGCTGTGCCACCAGCGCAGAATGGCCTATTAAACCGAAAATGGTCTATGTCTCATATATTTATTAGTTACAGCAAGCAAGATATTGATTTTGTCCGTTATCTCCGTGTACTGCTGGAAAGTGAAGGCTTTACCGTCTGGATGGACGAAGTACGCCTTGCTCCCAGCGCCAGATGGTGGAAAAGTATCGAGAGCAACATCGAAACCTGCGCCGCGTTTGTGGTCGTGATGTCGCCAGATGCTTCTGAATCTGATTGGGTGGAACGGGAAATCCTACTGGCGGAGCGGCTCAAAAAACCGCTTTTCCCGGTGCTGGTTATCGGAGAACCCTGGTCACGACTGGCAAACATTCAGTATGAAGATATGCGAACGGGTCTACGGGCAAAACTTTCGTCGAGCTTTACCGCGGGTCTGCGCCGCCGTGTGCCCGTAACAGCAGCAAAAACACGCAGCATCGTGTTCACTATCGAAGAAGGGGATGTTACGACATTCCCGGCTGATGTTGCAGCTTTTAAATATGCATCCAATTTTCAGGGAGCGGACGCAACTGTTGGCAGCGCCTTAATCCGGGTGGGGGTCGATGAAAAATCCTTTCGTCCGGAGGCTGGGAAGATCGGGGATTATCGTTATGTTGCAACGCAAAATGGCATTGAAGCACAGCATGTTCTGTATGTAACCACGCCGCACGTAAGACGGGTTGGGTATACAGAAATCCGCCAATTTGCCGCGCGGGTGCTGGAAGCACTGACCGAATGCGCCCCAGAAACTCGCCATCTGATTATGACGCTGCATGGGCCGAACTTTGGACTGGACGAAACCGAGTCATTTTTCTCGCAGTTTGCTGGCTACCGACGAGCAATGCTGGCAGGGCACATCCCGCCTATGCTTGAACAAATCACGCTGGTGGAGCAAGATGGTAGTCGAGTAAAACGGCTGCGCAACACCTTAGACGCGAATCTGACCAGCGCCAACTATGCCAAGCGCTTAAAATCCGGCTGGGGTTATCAACTGGAAATTCAGCCTACCAATGCGCCCAAGAAAGCGATGGAAGCTGAACCGAGTGCGATTGAATCCGCCGGAGCGAAACAGGTCAAGCCTCATGCCTTTGTGACCATGCCCATGCAGAAAGATGTGGATGATGTTTTCTTCTACGGGATTCAAGCGCCAATCCATGCAATGGGTTTGCTGTGCGAGCGGATAGATCAGCCCGAACTGACGAATGATCTACTGGAACAGGCGCGGCAGCGTATCGAAAGCGCTTCAGTCGTGGTGGCGGATTTGACCGGGGCAGACCCGCTTGTTTATCTGCATCTGGGATATGCATGGGGCAAAAACCGTCCGGTCATTTTGCTGGCACACGATGGCGAAACCATCCATTTTGAGACTGATAAACAGGCATTATGCCTTTATCACCGAATAAAAGATGTGGAAGATGGACTTTCCCAGATTCTCCAACATTTTAAATCAGAAGGACTGATATGACGTATCGCTCACCAGATTATCCCGTCTTCTTTTCGTGGATCGGTCACTTCATCTTTAAACTGGTGGGATGGCGTGTGGAAGGCAACCTGCCAGATTACCCCAAAATGGTCGTAGCAGGCGCACCCCACACGTCCAATTGGGACGGTTTTGTATTCATCAACACAACCTTTGCGCTGCGAGCACGCATGAACTGGCTCGGAAAACACACCTTGTTCTACGCCCCTATTGGCTGGCTTATGCGCTTAGGGGGCGGTATTGCTGTCAACCGAAAAACGACCAAGAATGCGGTTGAACAGGTGGTGCAAGTCTTCAATGAACGCGAAAAGATGGTTCTGGTGATTGCCCCGGAAGGCACCCGCAAGAAGACTGACCACTGGAAAACGGGTTTCTATTACATCGCCCTGAACGCAAAAGTCCCGATTGTCATGGCTTATGTCGATTATCCCCGTAAACGGGTGGGCATCGGGCCAGCAGTCATGCCATCCGGCAATCTGGATGCCGACTTTGAGATATTCAGAGCGTTTTACGCAGATAAGGTAGGCCGCCATCCTGAAAAAATGAGTGATGTAGAACGACCACCGGCAAAACCTTAAGACAATTTTCAGCAATCTTTATTATCAATAAGACAACTCGCTCTATACTTGATAAAGAGTTAATTATCAATTAAAACCGTGAGGGGTCTTATGTCTGCCTTACAGCGCCGAATCAGTGATATGAACCGGAAGCCAGTCGAAGAAATAACGCTGCCTCATGCCGCGGCGGCACCTATGCCTATACAAGAAGCTCCAAGCGTCCCTAAACCAGAACCCGTCGTGGTTGAAAAGACGTTTGGCAACCATCAACTGCCACCTAAAAAACGGACACCCCCCAAAATTGCTCAACTTCGCAAACAACTGCGTCCGAAGTTGCTGGCATCCCCTGATGAAACAGATAGCTGGCGGCGTGGTGATGTTGAGAAGGAAAATGTGCTGATTGGTCGCTTGAAGGCGCTGCTCCAGAAAGTCAATGTTCAGCTTTCTCCGGCGGAGTTTGCCGAATTGAAAGAATGTCTGCTAAACGACCTGATGGGTTTCGCTGCTATTGAGCCGCTGGTACAGGATAAGACCATTTCAGAAATCATGGTGACGGGTCCGGAAATGATCTTCGCCGAGCAAAAAGGCAAGATGGCGGAATCCGAAATTGTATTTGATGACGATGAACACATTCAGTGGATGGCACAGCGGATTGTGCGCCCGATGGGTCGTGTATTCAACCGCGCTAATCCGATGGTCGATGCCCGTCTGCCGGATGGTTCCCGCGTGCATCTGGTTACATCACCGTCCGCACTTAAAGGCACAACCGTTACTATACGTAAGTTTCCCTCGAAGCCTCTGACCGTCGATGACCTGATTCGCTTTGGTTCGTTCCCACGCGATGTGGCTAGTTTCTTGGAAGCCTGCATCGTTTCACGCCTGAATATCGTGGTTTCGGGCGGTACGGGTTCTGGTAAAACGACTCTGCTGAATGTGCTGAGTTCATTTATTCCTGAGGACGAACGCATTCTGACGATTGAAGATGCGGCGGAATTGCAATTGACGCAGCGGCATGTCGTGAGTCTGGAAACTGCGCCTCCCCTGCCCGGTGGCAATGGCGAGGAAGGCAAATTGATTATCCGCGATCTGGTAAAAGGCGCGCTGCGTATGCGTCCTGACCGTATCGTGGTCGGTGAATGTCGTGGTGGCGAGGCGCTGGACATGCTTCAGGCGATGAATACGGGTCACGATGGCTCGTTAACGACTGTTCACGCCAACAATCCCCGTGATGCTGTATCGCGATTGGAGACCCTATGCCTGATGGCGGGAATGGATATGCCTTTGAGTGTCATCCGCCGCCAGATCGCATCGGCAGTTCATCTGTTCGTGCAGCAAGCGCGTTTGAAAGATGGCAGTCGCAAGATCGTGCAGATTACCGAAGTACAGGGTATGGAAGGCGAAAACCTGACTCTGCAAGACATTTTCGTGTATCGCAGTCCCGGTCAGACTGGCAATGGTTATTCACATGCAGGCGGTGGCGCGCTAGAACCCACTGGTTTCCGCCCGAACTTCGAAGATCAGCTCAAAGAACATGGCTTTAAACTGGGTGGCAGTATCTTCGGCGCGGGACAGCGCTTTAACAAATAGACCTCAACCAATGGTGGGACGGTAAAATCAGCATCCGCAACCTATCCTTTACCGTCCATTTTCATCCCATCTAAGCTAACTGCGCCAGAAGCTTTCGCTCAGATATTTATAGGCGTTATCGGGAAACAGCGTCACGATTACGGCAGATTCATCCCGCGCGGCCACTTCTTCAGCAATTTGCAGAGAACCGACCATCGCTGTTGCGGCGCTGATGCCTACCAGATAACCTTCATCACGGGCAAGTCGTCTCGCCATCTCATAAGTAGCTTCGGTACTGATACCAATAGTTCGGTCAGCTAAAGTTTCATCGTAGATGCCGGGTTTAATGGCCGTTGGCATGTGTTTCAGCCCTTCCAGCCCATGAAACGGTGAATCGGGCTGGAGGGCAATAATCTGAACCAACGGGTCATATTCCTTGAGGCGGAAGCCTGTTCCCATCAATGTGCCGCTGGTTCCCAATCCCGCTACAAAATGCGTGACTGTTCCGCGCGTTTGCCGCCAGATTTCAACACCCGTTGTCTGATAATGAGCACGCCAGTTGGCAGGGTTGTTGTATTGGTCAGCATAAAAGTATGTATCCGGTTCAGCAGCAGCGAGGGCACGTACCGCACGAATCGCACCATCCGAGCCTTCCAACGGGTCGGTATACACAATATCGACACCATAAGCATTGAGGATAGCGCTGCGTTCCGGGCTGATGTTCTGCGGCAGGAAGAGTTTTACACGGTAGCCCTTCGCTGCACCGATCATGGCATAAGCGATGCCCGTATTGCCGCTGGTGCTGTCCAGCAAGATTTTATCGTGTGTCAGCGCACCGGTTCGTTCTGCCTCGCGAATAATATTAGAAGCCGCACGATCCTTGACACTGCCGCCAGGGTTCATCCACTCAGCCTTAGCGTAAATTCGTACATTTTCAGGCAGATGGGCCGTCACCTGCCGAAAACTTAACAAGGGTGTATTCCCTATCAAGCTGTCAATATTCGCGATTTCGACTTCCGGCAGGACATTCATATCAAATTTTGGCAGCGCCATGTTTATCCTCAGTTGATGATTATTCAATACAGTGACATACAAAAAGGCCAACAGCAAATAAAAAGCGTGGCAACGCTTTTCCCAAAAGGGACGCGCCACACTTCTCGCTTGCTGCTGGCCTTTTACAAGTGGCCTAGTATTTATTCAGCCGTCTGAAGCCCGGTCAACGTCCCCGCTTCAGACAACAACAGATGCAACTTAAAATCATGTTTCAACAGCCTCTTGCTGTTTGATCCCAACACAAACTGAAATTTATATACTTCCTGAATGGTAGCTAAGACCTGCGAGATTGTCAATCAGTTCATTTAAGAATTAAGAAAAATGGACAGGAAAAACACACTGATTTCCGGGAAGAATATTTATGATTTTCATCACTTCCTGGTTTGACAAAGTGTTAAAGATGACTTAAACTCCAATTAAGTTGGCTGAGAAGGAGTGAGTTCTCTCATGAAAATTTTACCGCCAACAATTCAAGATACTGTACTGCAAGCGCGCGGTTTTGGTTCGGCACCAGACCGCGCGCTTTTTATTATGTGAAATCCGTACTTTACCTAAAGGAGACCCTTAAAATGGACTATGGAATGATCGGCAAAATCGAGAAGGCTAAGCTTTACGCCGAAGAACCCCAACGCATCACCTTCAACGCACTCGATGTCACCTTCAAAGGTGATAACAACAGCTA
The DNA here is from genome assembly GCA_044226645.1 of Aggregatilineales bacterium. Taxonomy (GTDB): domain Bacteria; phylum Chloroflexota; class Anaerolineae; order Aggregatilineales; family Phototrophicaceae; genus CFX2. The sequence goes on along the minus strand of JBGAGR010000028.1, from coordinate 7,495 downwards.
CAAGGTCACATTACACGAGGAAGATGGTTGGCATTGCAGCTGCCCCGGCTTTCAGACGCATCATATTTGCCCACACATCATGACGCTGGAAAAATTATTCCGGCCTATGCTGAAGCGGGAGCCACTGCCCTATGCGACTGGTCAGAATGTGGTCAGTGATGTAGAAAAGTCTAAACGATATGCCGAGGAAAAAGACCGTATCCATTTCGACAATTTCCGGGTGACATTCCATGGCAATAACAGCGACCATCATTTTGGCTATGATTCGGAGAAATGGCACTGTGATTGTGATTTCTTCCACAGCCGGAATGTGTGCAGCCACACCATGGCGATGGAACGTATTCTCACGGGGATGATGACTGCTTCTGTAACCTGAGTACAGCTTCGTTAACACCAGCAAACAGGGACATAAGCCAACCGTTTATGTCCCTGTTTTTATTCATGCAACTAACTAATCACCTGACAAGGATTGGTAAGTTCACCAATTCCTTCGATTTCGATCTTCACAACATCGCCATCTTTCAGGTATACAGGCGGTTTCAAGCCCTCACCTACGCCAGAGGGTGTGCCCGTCAAAATCAAGTCACCGGGTTCAAGGGTGAACATGCGCGAACAGTAGCTCACCAGGAATGGGATATTAAAGATAAAATCCTTGGTATTTCCGTCCTGACGCAATTTACCACTGACCGTCGTTTTCACACTCAATTTATGCGGATCACCAATTTCGTCACGGGTTACAATCCAGGGGCCAAGCGGGCAGAAGGTATCTAAACTTTTGCCACGAGTCCATTGGCTGTCTTCACGCAACTGCAAGTCACGGGCGCTGACATCATTAGCGATGGTATACCCAAACACATGATTGAGAGCATCCTCTTCGGTCACATTGCGCGCCTTTTTGCCAATAATAACCGCCAGTTCACCTTCCCAATCGACCTGTTTGGTAATTGATTCACTCCAGGTAATCGTCTCACCATTACCGATTAAGGTACTGGGGAATTTGGCGAAAATAATGGGTGCTTTGGGAACATCGCTGCCGGTTTCTTTGGCGTGTTCGGCATAATTGCGCCCAATACAAACGATTTTCCCCGGACGCAACGGAATTTCCAATTTGACGGCTTCCAATGGAAAGGAATCATTGCGACGGGCGGGAAGCAATCCGCGCCGAATCATGTACTGCATGGTTTCCATCGCTGTGGTATTGTAAATCCTATCCCCAACGACTTCGCCGATTTGTGAACTGTGTTCCTTATAAGTGAAGGTAGCGAGTTTCATGATGTTTTTTCTATCCTTACTAAAATGATGTCACATTGTTTATTCATCAACGTCGTTCCAGATGTGAGGCTGCAAGCTGTCCCCAAACGGATGTGGGTTCCGCCGACCAAAGCTCAAAATAGGTTTGGCGAGCGTTCGTTCGGTCAGCCAGCAAATCGTAACTCAAAGCTTCCAAAAATAGTGCAGAACCATCCAATTTTGCACCGGGGTTGCTCTGCACCAGATTATCCAGAATATTCAGGACTTCTCTAGCATCATTACTAACCAACAGCGCATCATAAGCTTTTTGCGGCGGTGTTAGCAACAACGTGGGCGCGCGAATGGGTTCATAACCGGGCGGAACATCAATTTTCTCCGCTGTAAGAATATCATCTTCCAGCGGCGCAAATGCCCACCACTGACTGCCAGCCAGATCAAAATGAACCGCCTGACGATCAAGCCGTCCAAATGTTTTTACGGTGGTCTGATCCAGGACACTTAGACCAAAACGTGCAACCTGTGCTTCAATGGGTTCATCACGACGCAAGGGTTGATCCTTGAATAAGCGCGCCAATACCTGATTCACGTCACAGGCTCCATAGGGGCTGGCATCCTGCAATACAGCGCATAACTGAAGGGGCGTAAGCGACGATCCGGAGGCAGCTTGTAAAAAGGCGGTGGTTTGCTTTTCCAACCATGAACCCGGTTGGGCTTTGGCCTGCAACTGCTTTACCTGGTCAACGGCTTGTGACAAATCACCGCTTAGAACATTAAGCATGACCAGCATAAGCGCTGCACGATTCGCTGCATACTCATCATCCACAGTGGCATAAGGCGCGGCCTGCTCAATGGTATTGATCGCTATTGAGAGCGGCATCTGATAAATCGGTTCCATGCCAAACAACAGGCAACCAAGGCGGTTTTGCAGTGTGAATTTACCCGGTTCTCCTGCCGGGCGGAAGAAATTCAGACTCCATGCCCAGCGAACATCGCGTGTACTGAGGCACTGCCAGGCGGGCGACTCGACCTGATATTCCTGAACCGCAAGAGAAAGATCATTGCTATTCCACTGGATGTCGCCAAAAAAATAAATATGCTGTCCGGGTTGAATGAGACTTACAACGGTACTGCCACGCCAGCCCCAAATCATGAGTTGGGCGTTGGTGTCCCCGCTGCGATATACGCTGACAGCCATTTCATCCAAACCGTCGCCGTTAAAATCCCCAACCCCTTCCAGTGTGAGCGTTTGTAAGTCGTCAAATGGGACAGCAGGAGAATCCGCAGACAGGACACGATAATTGCCCTGCGGATCAATCACGGCCATGACATAATCCTGATAAAGAGGCTTATCGCCACTTGAGGGATACTGTATGAAAATAACCGCACCTTCCCCTCGCGCGCCGTTCACATTGGCGGGTGTGATGCTGATGGTAAAACCTGCATCCGTAAAAGCGCTATTCGACGCAAACGAAGGTTTCAAGCGATTGAGGACTGCTTCAATGGTAGGGCGCACTACGAAACGCATATCGACGCTACCTAATGGCGCGTTCAACATCGCCAAAAGCATATCCGCTCGTTTGCCTACATCGTGGGGCGCACCCGGAAATCGATGCTGTAATTCGTTCTGGACGAGTTGAATACCTGCCGCACGATCTACTTCTCCATCATGAAGCAGGCGAACCTGATCGAGTAAAACGTCAACCAGACTGGCTTCATCCCAGGTACGGAGCGCGTAGCGATTCATGGGAGCATCAGGAACATTCAGAATTGCAGCAGATGGCTGGGGGGTATTGGTAGCAAAGGACAGTGGAACAGCAGACGAAGGCGTGTTCGTCGCGAAAGCAGGAACACCATCCTGAGCGGTTATCGGCATTAAAACCATCGCGAAGAACTGTACAGCAATTATGAAAGTCCCCAACGCGATCCACTGGCGACGATAGCTTAACATCCGAAATCTCCTCTTGGCAGTTTATTATGCCAATAAGCGCAACGCACAGAGTTTGCCACAAAAGTGCTTTATATCCAACTGGTCTGGCATGGGTCAGTTTCGCAGATGGCTATATTGTCATATACTGTTAGGTAGAAGATGATGAATTCGGAGTTTTGAGCGAAGCCTATGTCCAGCGGAGACTCTTACGCAAAATTACGATCAGAAATGATCATGAAGCAAATGCGGGCACGCGGCATCACAGATGAGCGCGTGCTGGACGTGATGAGTCGGGTTCCGCGCCATGAATTCATTGCCGCCGAACTGCGTCACCTGGCTTATCGCGACTGTCCACTGCCCATTGGTGACCAGCAGACTATTTCACAGCCATTTATGGTGGCTCTGATGACACAGATGCTTGGCCTCAAGGGAAACGAAACGGTGCTGGAAATCGGCACTGGCTCCGGGTATCAAACGGCGGTTTTGTGTGAGTTAGCTGCACAGGTATACAGTCTGGAGTACCATCCGCGTTTAGCAGGGCGTGCTGCGACCACTCTGGCAGAACTCGGTTATAACAATGTTGAAGTTCATCTTGGAGATGGCAGTCAGGGACTGCCGGATATGGCTCCCTTTGACGCAATTATTGTCGCCGCCGCTGCGCCAGTTGTACCCGGTCCCTTGCGCGCTCAACTCAATTCAAATGGTGGGCGGATGATTATCCCGGTGGGTGACGACGAAAACCAATATCTCGAACACATCACCCGGCATGGTGACCGCTGGCGCATGAATCGCAGCATTCTGGTTCGCTTTGTACCGTTAGTGGGTCGATATGGTGTCCGTTCCAACAACTCTGATGATGTAGCCTCAGTTTAGGAACACTTCCAGGTATCGAGCGCCCATTCCAATTCAGTTGGTTTGGGCGCGTAATTTCCCACGCGGCGCACCACAAGTCCGCTGGCATAATTTGCCAACGTGACTGACTCGCCCACCGAAGCGCCTGCTGCTGCACCTAACGTCAGAACAGCGATAGCGGTATCCCCAGCCCCTACTGTATCATAAACATCGGTTACTTCCGGGGCGGGACAATGTACGGCTTCGGCTTCACTGATAGCGGCAGTTGCCCCTTCCGCGCCACGTGTAATGACCATCGCTCTCGTCAATTTGAGTGAGTGTCGTAATTCGAGGGCGGCATCGGCAAAATCGCTGTCTGTGCGCAGTGGACGACGCAGATAATCACGCGCATCGTCGGCATTACATTTGACCAAATCTAAACCCGCATATTGATCAAATTCGCCCTGTGAATCCGCCGTAAGCAGCACCTTCGCGCGACTAGCTAATGTGCGAATGGCAGCAATGAGCGAAGGTGTCAGCAATCCAGCATGATAGTCCGATAACAGAACGGCGTTAACGCTTCCGATATGCTGCTCCACTACGGCACAAATCTGCCGCTCGATTTCAATGCTAATGGGTTCACGCGAGAGAGTATCCATACGCGCGACCTGCTGGGGAAAACGCAAGCCCATGTGCGCCATAATGCGGGTTTTCACTGTCGTTGGTCTATGCGTGTCGGTGATAAGGCTGGTGGGGTCAATGCCCTGCTCACGCAGAATATCCTGTAAATTTTCTGCTGCGTTATCTGCACCGATGATGCCAATTTGGATGGCTGTGCTGCCGAGCGCAATAATGTTAGCCGCCGGATTAGCAGCACCACCTGGAATAAACTGGCGTGATTCAAATTCCAATACCGGGACAGGGGCTTCACGGCTCAAGCGAGTGGTTCTACCAAACACATACTCGTCCAGAATCACGTCGCCTATAACCAGAATGCGCTGACCTGCCAGCTTTGGTATCCATTTTTTCAAACGATGTGTCACGAAATCACAATTTCCGCTGTTAGACATGCAAAATCACTATGACACGGCTTTTGCATTTTTTCCAGAGGCAGATCAACAAGCGAAAGCTGTGGAACAAGGTGTGTCTTGCTCCACAGCGAGCCGATCCCTCGTTAGCGGCGGCGATGAGGTGGGCGCGGAGGGCGAGGTTCACGATGCTCACGAGGCATATGAGGTGCATGGGGCGCGTGGGGAACGTGAGGCGGAACCGGAGGCATTGGCGGTGGAAATGAGCCAGGAGGCATAGTGTGACCAAAAGGCGACATATCCGTCCACTGAGTCCAATTTTTACGCCCGTTCCGCAGGTGTTCCATAAATCGCCCCAGATGCCCAGTGTTGGAGAAATAGCCCGTGATCGTTCCATCAGCATCAACACCAGTCTGGATGAATTCGAAAATATCGGCGGTTTGTATGAAATCACCAGCCAGTCCAGTAACTGCTGTAATTTTCTGAACGCGCCGCCAGCCATCGCCCATAATTTCCAATTCGACAATTAAATTTACGGCGCGGGCGATTTGCTGCCGGATGCTGGACAGTGGCAAAGCAGGGTTCGTCGTTGCAGTCATCACTTCCAAACGGGCGAGCGCATCGCGCGGACTGGTAGCATGGAGAGAACACATCGAACCTTCTACTTCACCGCTCATGGCTTGCAGCAAAGGATAGACTTCCCCATCATGCACTGCACTGCACACAATGCGATCCGGGCGCATCTTCATGGCGCTCTCCACAAGCTGCTGCATGGTGATTTCTCCCTTTCCTTCCGCATTCGCCGGACGGGCTGTCAGCTTCACCACATGCTTATGATTCAAAATCAGATCCGGTTCCTGTTCAATCAGGATAATCCGCGCCTCATCATGGATCATGTTAGCGATAAGGTTTAGCAAAGTCGATTTACCTGACCCTGTGCCGCCGCTAATAAGAATATTGACCCGCGCTTTGACGCACGCCCGTAAAAAGTCGACGATTTCCTGGTTGATAGAACCAACTTCAATCAGTGTTTCCCAGGTTGGTATCTGACTTTCCTCGGTCATTTTGCGAATGGTCATTGTAGGGCCTTCAGGCGCGATGGGCGGCATAACGATGTGTATTAATGACCCATTCCGTAAACGGACATCCACAATGGGGTTAGATTCATTGGCGACCCGTCCTGTCGGCGCGAGGATGTGGTCGATGACTTGCATGAGGTGAGCCGCATCCTGAAAGCGGTCAGCCACTTCTTCAATGACAAAGGCCTGTCGTGAGACAAAGATTTGATCCGGGCCATTGACCATAATGGTATGAATAGTTGGATCGGCCAGTAAGGGTGCGAGTGGGCCAAGTACGGCATGTGCTGCTTCATTCATGTGATTGCTCCTTTCGGTCTTATTTGACCGTTCGTAAATTCTGTGTTTTCAGGACAGGTTCAGACTCATAGATAGCAAAACGACGTGGGTGGAGTAGGCTTTCCAGCCAGGTTTGGATGACCAGAATACGCAAATAGATGCCAGAACCCTGGTCAGTTGCCTGAGTAAGCTGCTGCTGTTTGGCCTGCTGTATAATATTTCTCTGGTAGTGCTCATTTAGCCGTTGATCTTTCCAATCACCGCGCATAGTGCTGTCCTCCTGTGCTGACAAACTGCTTGATGTAGACATTGTTTCATAATCAAGGTCTTATCAAAACGAGTATCCAGACAGTTTTGATCCTGTTCGTTTAACCAGTCACCCAACCCTGCCGCAGCGCATAAATCGCCGCTTCGGTTCGGGTGCTTACGCCTAATTTGGAATAAATGTTGTCGAGATGGAAATTGACCGTCCGGGCACTGACACCTAGCTCAAGCGCGATTTGTTTATTGCTTAAGCCTTGTACCAAGCACTGAATGACTTCCAATTCGCGTGCAGTCAGTTCCGCCGCCGTTTTCATGGGGAAAGAAATAAAGAAGGTCGTTCCTTTTTCCGCTGATGACTCTATTTCAAATGTTCCGCCGAGTGATTCAACGCGCTGGCGAGAAGCCGATAGCGCATTTTCACCCCCTTCGGCTCCAAGTCCATTATGCCCCAGAGAAAAATTCAGCCATTCATCACTGCACTCCAGCCGAATAGTGACTTGAGATGCCTGTTCACGAACGGCTTGATACAATCCGTCCTGAGTTCCTCTGAACAAGGCCAATTCAACGGGGTGCGGTAAACGGTCTGTCAGGCGCTGCACGAACAGTTTGATGGGTATATTGCGGGTACGCATTTCCTGACTGGCAAATGTTTCCAAAGCGGCTTCGAGGCCAAGCGTTTCCAGAATGGCGGGGTGGAGATTCGCTTCCAGATCACGCGCCTGCTGCAAGGTCTGACGCGCCAGACTCGCCAGAACCGAAACCGCCATGCGTGCCTGAGGAGCTGCCCCTAAAGTTTGTTCATATACGTGCGCCTGTGCCAGCAGCAAATTCAGCGGTTC